>CAZWDB010000013.1:0-56791 GCA_964632885.1 uncultured Acidimicrobiales bacterium
ACGCCACCGCGCTGACCGAGGCCGGCTACGTCGGCGAGGACGTCGAGAACATCCTCCTGAAGCTGATCCAGGCCGCCGACTTCGACGTGAAGAAGGCCGAGACGGGGATCATCTACATCGACGAGATCGACAAGATCGCGCGCAAGAGCGAGAACCCCTCGATCACACGCGACGTTTCGGGCGAGGGTGTGCAGCAGGCGCTGCTCAAGATCCTCGAAGGCACCACTGCGTCGGTGCCACCCCAAGGTGGGCGCAAGCACCCCCACCAGGAGTTCATCCAGATCGACACCACCAACATCCTCTTCATCTGCGGCGGAGCCTTCGCCGGCCTCGACCGCATCGTGGAGAGCCGGATCGGGCGCAAGCCCATCGGCTTCCGCTCCGAGCTCGAAGAGATATCTCGCAGCGAGTCCGAGATCCTCTCCCGGGTCGCGCCGGAGGACCTGCTCAAGTTCGGGCTCATCCCAGAGTTCGTGGGACGGCTGCCGGTGATCGGCGCGGTCTCGAGCCTCGACCAGGAAGCGCTGATGCGCATTCTGGTCGAGCCCAGGAATGCCCTCGTAAAGCAGTACAAGAAGATGTTCGCCCTCGACGGAGTCGAACTCGAGTTCGCGGACGACGCCCTGGCGTCCGTCGCGGATCAGGCCCTGCTGCGGGGCACCGGCGCCCGAGGGCTGCGTGCGATCCTCGAGGAGGTGCTGCTCGAGATCATGTACGACCTCCCGAGCCGCACCGACATCGGCAAGTGTGTCGTCGACCGCGCTGTCGTGCTTGAAAAGGTCAATCCGACCCTTGTGCCCCGATCCGACGACGACGACAAGCAGGACCGTCCCCGCCGCGCCGCTTCTTGATCTCGGCCCGAGCCGACCCAAGTTCGCAGGTCAGCCGCAGACGGGTAGTGTTCTCGGCATGCGAAAACTGTTCAAGGGTGCCCTTATCGCCGGTGCGGCGGGCGCAGCGCTCGGCGGCGTTCAAGCCCTCCGAAAGGACGAGACGACAGAAGTCGTCGCCCAACAGGCAATGAAGGGCGCAGCCGAGGGGCTTGCCCTCGGCGCGCTCGCGGGCATTTTCCTCGACCGGCGCGACAAGAAGCGGCGTGCCAAGCGGCGGGCCGGACTTGGCGCCGCGCTGACGACCGGCGGGCTCGTCGAGGCGGCCCGGGCCGCCCGTCCTGCCCTCGAGCACGCCTTCGAGGTGTCACGTCCCCGGGTCGAGCACGCCGCGGAGGTGGCTCGCGATCGGGCGGTCCATGCCGCTGAGGTCGCCCGTCCCCGGGTCGAGCACGCCGCGGAGGTGGCCCGTGACCGGGCGGTCCATGCCGCTGAGGTCGCCCGTCCCCGGGTCGAGCACGCGGCGCGGGCAGCCCGCGATCGCGCCCAGGAGTTCTCCAAGGTCGCCTAAGCCGGCGGACGGCGGCATACCCTTCGCTTCGTGGGTGAGTGCCGCCGGATCCTCAGTAGTCCTCTGCATCTGGCCGGCGGCCTCGGGCTCGACCAGATCGGCTCCCTGGTTGCCATCGACGCGACCCTCCGGTGGTGGGCTTCCCAAGGAGTGCCGGGGGAGGCCGTCGTCGTGCCGCTGTCGGGAAGCCTCCCCACCCAACATGCCGTCGAACGGGAACTGGCTCGGGAAGGCCACGACCGGGAGTCCTTCGGCCGGCAGGCATTCATCGACCGCGCCCGGGCGTTGGAAGCGAAGTGGCGCGCCGAAGCGGAGGAACTTCTCGGAGCGCTTCGGATCGACGCCGCGCTGGGCTTCCGTGACGGCGCGACCGACACCGCCGCCGTCATCGAGGCGGCGCGCGTCGCGTTCGTTCGCCTCTTCGACGCCGGGCTGTTGTCGCTCGCGGACCATGTGGTCGACGTCTGCCCGCGGTGTGGCACGGTCGTGCACGCGGCCGACGCGGAGCACGGCACCGCAACGGCGGAGCGCCTCACCGTCCGCCTGATCTTGTCGCGTGGCACCGATACCTATGTTCGGTTGACCCACTCCGAACTGATCCCCGGCACCGTGGCGGTCGCGGTGCCGCGTGGTGATCCGGCCGAGGGCGACGAGGCGGTGCTGCCGATGATGGCGCGCCGCGTTCCTGTGATAGCTGACGCAGCCGTGCAGGAGCCGACGATGGTCGTGCCGGCCCATGACGCCCTCGGACACGAGATCGCCAGGCGGGCGGGCCTGCCGCCAGTAGAGGTTCTGGACCGGGACGGTGCGGTGACCGAGCCGGCCACCTTCGCGGGCCTCACGCGGTTCGCCGCCCGAGCCGAGACCACCGCCCTCCTCGAGGCAGAAGGCGTTATCGTGGCGCGCGAGTCGATCGAAGACCCGGTTTCTCGATGTCGAGGCTGTGGCACGGTCCTCGCGCCCCGCCTCGGCCGACACTGGTTCCTGCGCACCGCTCCGCTCGAGCGAGCAGTCGCCGACGTCGTGCGTCAGGGCATGCTCGGTTTCTCCCCGGCTTCCGCGCGCCAGGACTTCATCAACTGGGTGGGCTACAGCGCCGACTGGTGCATAAGTCATCAGACGTGGGGCGGTCACCGCATACCCGTGGCGTCATGCACCGACTGCGGTGAACCCGCCGTGGGTATCGATGTGCCTTCGGCGTGCAGAAAGTGCATGGCGCCGCTGGTGCCGGACGAGGCCGTCTTCGACGCCCGGTTCCTCGGCATCATCTGGAGCCTGGTGGCGGTGGGCTGGCCGCAGGCCCCTGACGTCGAAGCAAGCTCCCGCCGGACGACTCTGGCGGTTCGTCCCGGTGGGCTGTTCACCTGGGCGGTTCCCATGGCAGCCATCGGCATGCGCCTCGCGGGAGTCATTCCGTTCAGCGGCGTCGTCGTGCACGAGGCCTCGGAGGTGATCGCCGAGACCGGTCTCGACGGTCCTGCCCTCGGAGCTGCATGCGAGGCGGTCCGGCTCGCCTTGCTAGGAGGTCTCGACCTCGAAGCGGCCCGTTCGCTCCTTGACCGCATCTCCCATGCACCCGAGGGTGGCGCCGATGTCGATGACCTCGCCACGGTTGTGGCGGCGGCGCTCGACGACGTCCGTCCCCGGGGGGCCGTCCAGGCCATGGCCGCCGCACTGACGACAGGAATCGCCGTGACAGAACAGGAACGACTAGGCAGAATCGCGGCCCCGCTCACTGCGGGCGGCGTCCAAGGGGCAGGAGGTTCTGATGGACTGGGCTGAGGCGATGGCGTGGCTCGACAGCCACATCAACTACGAGCGTCTGTCGCTCAAGGCGATGCTCAACGACGACCGGGCGACGCCCCGCCAAGCAGAGGCCAAGCTCAAGCGGGTCGCCCGCCTCCTAGACCTGATGGCCGAGCCGCACCGCCAGTATCCGATCATCCATGTCACCGGCACTGACGGGAAGACATCGAGCGTGAGGCTGGTCTCTGCTCTTCTCGCCGCTCGCGGCATGAGTGTCGGCACATACACGAGCCCGAATCTGCAGAAGGTCAACGAGCGATTCGAGTGGAACGGCGAGCCCGTCAGTGACGACGCGCTCGCAGGAGTGGTCTCCGCCCTCGCCGAGCTCGAGCCCCTCGTCGGGGAGCGCTTCAGCTACTTCGAGATGCTGACTGCCGCAGCCTTCCGTTGGTTTGCCGACGTGGCGGTCGACATCGCCGTCGTGGAGGCCGGGCTGGGTGGGCGCTGGGATACGACCAACGTCGCCGATGGGAGCACGGCACTCGTGACCAACGTCGGCACCGACCACATCGACGTGATCGGACCGACCCGCGCCGACATCGCTTACGAGAAGTCGGGGATCGCCAAGCCGGGCGCGGTTCTCGTGCTGGGCGAGACCGACCCGGAGCTACTGCCGATATTCGAGGCGTCGGAAGCGTCGGAGATCTGGCTGCGCGAACGCGACTACACCTGCACCGCCAACCGCGTCGCGCACGGAGGGCGGCTGCTCGACCTGCGCACTCCGGGCGCTTCCTACGACGAGGTGTTCCTGCAGCTCCACGGTCACTACCAGGGTGTGAACGCGGCGGGCGCGCTCGCCGCGGTCGAGGCGTTCTTCGACGAGCCGCTCTCCGACGACGTCGTCCGAGAGGCTTTTGCCAGGGTGCGTTCGCCGGGTCGGATGGAGGTAGTGGGCCGCCGGCCGCTCTGCATCATCGACGGTGGTCACACGCCCGACGCCGCCGCGGCAGTGGCGGCATCGGTCGACGAGGAATTCGCACCCATCCGGGGCCGGGTCCTAGTACTCGGATTCAACCGCGGCCACGACATGGAAGGAGTGATCCGCGCGCTCGGCATGGATCGCTACAAGGCCGTGATCACAAGCGCGGTCGACTGGCCTCGAGCCGTGCCCGCCGAGGAAGTCGCCGCCGCGGTGCAGGCCGCGGGTGGCGTTGCATCGCCCGCGGGCTCGGTGGCCGACGCCGTCCAGGCCGCCCTCGCGGCCGCTGGGCCGGACGATCTCGTGCTGGTCACGGGTTCGCTGTACACCGCGGGCGCCGCCCGGACTGCCTTCGCGGCCAGATAGTCAGTAGGGTGCCGCCCTCATGGACCGGACTCTCGTGCTCTGCAAACCCGATGCCGTCGAGCGGGGACTCGTCGGCGAGATCATTGGCCGCCTCGAGCGCAAGGGTCTCCAGATCGTCGCCGCTGAGCTGCGGACGATCGACAAGGAGACGGCCGAGCGCCACTACGACGAACATCGCGAGAAGCCGTTCTTCGGTGACCTGGTGCAATTCATCACCCGGTCGCCGGTGCTTGCGATGGTGGTCGAGGGCCCGAGCGACACCTTCGGTGTGGTCCGCACGATGATGGGCGCGACCAATCCGATGGACGCCGCTCCCGGAACCATTCGCGGCGACTTCGCCCTCGAGACTCAGGAGAATCTCGTCCACGGCAGTGATTCGCCGGAGTCGGCCGCCCGCGAAGTTGCCCTCTTCTTCCCGAACTTGAGGCAATAACGGTCGAATTCGCATAGTTATTGCCTCAAGTTGGGGCTGGGAGGTTCTGGAAATCGGACGCGGGTGGCGGTGGCGTTCGAAGTTCCGTAGCCTTTGCCCGGATGTCCGACAACTTCTTCTCGTCGATTCTCGGCCGCGACATGGCGGTCGACCTGGGGACGGCGAACACCCTGGTCTATGTCCGAGGCATGGGGATCGTCCTCAACGAGCCCTCGGTCGTGGCCGTCAACGTGAAGGACGGCCGGCCGCTGGCGGTCGGCATCGAGGCCAAGCGCATGATCGGACGCACGCCGAGCCACATCCAGGCGATTCGGCCGCTGAAGGACGGCGTGATCGCCGACTTCGAGGTGTGCGAGAAGATGTTGAGCTACTTCATCCGCAGGGTCCACCAGCGGCGCTTCGCCAAGCCCCGCATGGTGATCTGCGTTCCTTCCGGTATCACGGGAGTAGAGAAGCGGGCGGTGCAGGAGGCGGCCGAGTACGCGGGCGCCCGCAAACCCGCCTACATAATCGAAGAGCCGATGGCGGCTGCCATCGGTGCTGGCCTCCCGGTGCACGAGCCGACCGGGAACATGGTTGTCGATGTCGGCGGCGGTACCACCGAGGTGGCGGTGATCTCGTTGGGTGGCATCGTGACCGGCACGTCGATCCGGATCGGCGGCGACGAGATGGACGACGCGATCATCCAGTTCATCAAGAAGGAGTACAACCTCGTCGTCGGTGAGCGCACGTCGGAGGACATCAAGATCCTCCTCGGCTCGGCCTGCGAGCTCGAGGAAGAGATCCCCGCCGAGATCCGCGGTCGCGACCTCATCACCGGGCTTCCCAAGACGATCGTCACCACCACCGAGGAGATCCGGGAGGCGCTCAACGAGCCGCTGATGGCGATAATCGACGCCGTGAAGGTGACGCTCGACAAGACGCCGCCCGAACTCGCGGCCGACATCATGGAGAAGGGGATCGTCCTGACGGGCGGCGGGGCCCAGCTCCTCGGCCTCGATGCCCGGTTGTCGAACGAGACCGGGATGCCCATCGTGATCGCCGACAACCCTCTCCTCTCGGTAGCCATCGGTGGCGGACAGTTCCTCGAGGAGTTCGATGCCCTCAAGGACATCCTCGGTCCGAATCACTACTGAGCTGACGAGCTAGGTGGCGGTCTATCGGCGTTCCGCGCGTCCCCGTTTCATCCTCGCCCTCCTCGTGCTCACGTCGGTCACGCTGCTGACCCTCGACGAGCGCGGTGTCGCGATGATCGACGTCGCGAAGGATTCGGCCCGCGACGTTTTCGCGCCCATCAGGTCTGCGACCGACACAGTCATGGCGCCGGTCGGCAACCTCATCGGAGGGGTCGTTCACTACGGCGACCTCGAGTCGGAGAACGAGCGGCTTCGCCGAGAGAACGAAGAGCTCCGCGGCCGGGTCATGAGGAGCGAGGACGCCAACCGCGAGAACGAGGCGCTGCGCGATCAGCTCGATCTGGAGTTCGTGGGCGACATACCCGTCGTGGCTGCCCGGGTCGTGCTGCGGACGCCCTCGAACCATGAGCTGTCCCTAGTGATCAACCGAGGCCGTGACGACGGCATCGCCGACGGGATGCCGGTCGTGACAGGCGCCGGTCTCGTTGGCCGCGTCATCAACACCTCGAGCACGACGTCGACCGTGCTCCTGCTGAAGGATCGTCGCGCCGCGGTCGGTGTCCGCCTCCCATCGGGTGACGTGGGCGTCGCGGGCGGCGCCGGGGGGCGAAGTCCCCTCCGCGTCGACGGGATCGACCCGGAGACCAAGGTCACCGAGGGGGAAGTCGTCGTCACCAGCGGGCTGCAGCAGAGTCTCTACCCCCCCAACATCCCGGTCGGCACCGTCGCCGAAGCTCGGCGCGAACGGGGCGAGCTGCAGAAGTTCGTCACGGTCGAGCCGGCGGTCGACATGGATCGTCTCAGCTTTGTGAGCGTTCTCCAGTGGAGTCCGTTGCAGTGACGTCCCGTCGGGTCCGCGTTCCCCTCCTGCTGTTCGGCACCCTGCTGCTGCACGTGACGGTGCTCAGCCGTCTCGGCGTCGCTGGAGTGCGACCCGACGTGCTCTTGCTCCTCGCTGTTGCCGCCGGCCTCACGGGCGGAGCCGAACGCGGCGCCGCCGTCGGGTTCGCGGCCGGACTCTTCGGTGACCTGTTCGTCGGTACCCCACTCGGCCTGTCATCCCTGACCTTCAGCCTGGTCGGGTTCGTCGTTGGCGTGCTGCAGAGCAGCATCCTCCGCGCGACGTGGTGGATCGGGCCGGCGACCGCGTTCGTTGCGAGCGCGTCGTCAGTCATCGTCTATGCGCTGCTCGGCGCGGTGGTGGGCTGGGACATCTTCGTCCGGCCCGAGCTCGCGGTGATCGTGGTCGTCGTGGCCACCGTGAACGCGGCGCTGGCCCTACCGGCGCTGCGCGCTACCACGTGGGCGTTCGCTGAGGGGCGACCGGAGAGGTCCTACGTCTGATGGCCGCGCCGGTGAACCCGCCCTCCTCGGCCCGGCTTCGCCTGTCGATAGTGGGTGTCGTCGTACTCTCGCTGTTCGCGGCGTTGTTCGCCCGCCTCTGGTACCTGCAGGTGCTCGACTCGGAACAGTTCGTCCAGGCGGCTACCCGCAATCAGGTGCGCCTCGTCTATGAGGAAGCCCCACGCGGCCGGATCCTCGATCGGACAGGTCGCGTGCTCGCCGACAACCGGCGGTCGGAGGTTGTCACCGTGCAGCGCGACCGGGCGCGGCAGAACCCCAAGATGCTTCCGAGGCTCGCGGCGCTCCTCGACCTCGAGCTGGATGAGCTGGAGGAGCGGATTGCCGACGTGCGTTACAGCCTCTACAAGCCGGTGCCGGTCGCGGAGGACGTGCCCGAAGAGATCGTGGTGTACCTACGAGAGCACGCCGCCGAATTCCCTGGCGTCGAACCCGCCCGTCTAGCGCGGCGCATCTATCCGCATGGGACGATCGGCGCCCACCTGCTCGGCTATGTGGGCGAGATCAACGACCGGGAGCTCGCCGACCGGGAGGGCGGCGACTACCGGTTGGGTGACACGATCGGGAAGGGAGGCGTCGAGATCGTCCACGAACGAGACCTTCGCGGCGCGCCCGGCATCATCAAGCACGAGGTCAACTCGCAGGGCACCGTGCTGCGCGTGCTCGGCCGAAAGGCGCCGATCCCCGGGAACGACGTGCAGCTGACCATCGACATCGAGCTGCAGCAGCTCGTGCAGGAGTCGTTGCAGCAGGGACTGGAAGCGGCCCGCGAGAGGCGTGACCGCGAGGAAAGGAAGCCGTTCGCGGCTCCCGCCGGGGCGGCCGTTGTGCTCGATCCCACCAACGGATCTGTCCTCGCCATCGCATCGCACCCGTCTTATGACCCCAACCAGTTCGTCACCGGGATCAGCCACGAGTTGTTCGCGACGTTGCAGGATCCGGCCAGCCACTATCCACTCAACAACCGGGCCGTCGTCGGCCAGTACCCCCCCGGTTCCACTTTCAAGCTGATAACGGCTGCGGCGGGCGTGCAGACCGGCATGATCGGTCCGACGACCTCCCTCACCGATGAAGGGTCCTTCCGCGTGCCGAACTGTCGCGGCGAGAAGTGCGTGTTCCGGAACGCCGGCGGCCAGCGTTACGGACGGGTCGACCTGCGCCGCGCAATCGTGGTGTCGAGCGACGTGTACTTCTACTGGATGGGTTCGCGGTTCTGGATCGAGAGGGGACGGTTCGGCGGCGGAATGCAGGCGACGGCACGGCAATTCGGGTTTGGGTCCAAGACCGGAGTCTCGCTCCCGGGGGAGAAGGCTGGCCGGGTCCCGGACCCGGAGACCAAGCGCAGGCTCCACGAGGAGTACCCCAAGGCGTTTCCCGAGGGTCGGTGGTTCACCGGCGACAGCATCAACCTCGCGATTGGCCAGGGCGAGATGGTCGTGACTCCAGTCCAACTCGCCAACGCCTACGCGACCTTCGCCAATGGGGGGACCGTGTTCGAACCACGAGTCGCGGCCCGGGTGCTCGATAGGGGAGGGGACGAAGTGCGGCGGATCGCACCCAAAAGCGTCGGAGCGGTAGACCTGCCGCCCGCACTGCGCGAGCCGATCCTGCAGGGGCTGCGAGGCGTCGTCGCCCACGAGGAAGGGACCGCGTACGCCGCCTTCGCCGGGTTCCCGCGGGAGCTGCCGGTCGCGGGAAAGACCGGGACCTCACAGGTCCACGGCAAGCAGGACACTGCGGTGTTCGCCGCGTTCGCTCCCTATGACGATCCCCGCTACACCGTCGCGGTCGTCATGGAGGAGGCCGGGTTCGGTGGCTCAGCGGCTGCGCCGGTGGCTCGCCGGATCCTGGAGGGCCTCGCCGGGGCGCCGACGAGTCCGGTGGAAATCGTGGAGTCCACCGAGTAGTGATGACGACACTCCTTGACCGTTCGTCGACGCGCCGAGTCCGGCAGAGCACGGCGTCGCCACTCCTCCATGTAGACCTCAGCCTCTTGACGGCCACTCTGACGCTCGCCTGCTTCGGCGTCCTGATGGTCTACAGCGCGACCCAGCGCCGCCTCGACGAGAGTGGCGTTGACCGGTTCTTCTACCTGAAGCGCCAAGCGGGCTTCGTCGTGGTCGGCATCGTGGTGCTCACGATCGTCAGCCTCATCGACTACCGGAAGTACCGGGACTTCGCCCCCTTCATCTACGCCGCGACCATCGCCACGCTTGCCCTCGTGCTGACGCCTCTGGGTTCGGTTCACAAGGGCCAGCAGGCGTCGTTCGACCTCGGTGCCTTCCAGATGCAACCGTCGGAGTTCGCCAAGATCGCCATCGTCATCGCGGCAGCCTCCTATGTCGCCGCGCACCGCGGCGACCTCGACGGCCGTCGACTCGCGGCTGTCCTCGCACTCGTGGGGACGCCCATGTTCCTCATATATCTCCAGCCCGACGTGGGAACGGCGATGGTGTTCGTCGCCATCCTGCTGGGGATGTTGATGGTGGGAGGCGCGCGGCCGCGGCACCTTGTGCTCCTGCTGCTCGCCGGCGCCATCGCGATCACGGCGGTCGTGCAGTTCGGCGTGCTCGAGCAGTACCAGCTCGACCGGCTGGGTGCGTTTCTTGACCCAACCAACGACACGCAGCGGTCGGCGTACAACCTTGACCAGTCGAAGACCGCCATCGGCTCTGGAGGTCTCTTCGGCAAAGGCCTCTATCAGGGCAGCCAGACCAATTTGTCGTATGTGCCCGAGCAGCACACCGACTTCATCTTCACGGCGGTCGGCGAGCAACTCGGGCTCGTGGGGTCGGCGACGGCTCTCGGGCTTTTCGCCCTCATCGTCTGGCGGGTGTGGCGTGCCGCCGTGCTCGCGCGCGACACCGCGGGAACCCTGATGTGTGTCGGAGTGCTCTCCATGTTGGTCTTCCAGCTGTTCCAGAACGTGGGGATGACGATGGGCATCATGCCGATCACCGGCATCCCGCTGCCGCTGCTCAGCTACGGCGGGAGCAGTGCGCTGGCGACTTTCGCCGGAATCGGCCTCGTCTTGAACGTCCACATGCACCGCTTCAGTTGAACTTGAGGCAATAACGATCGAATTCCGGTAGTTATTGCCTCAAGTTCTACACTTGGAGTGCAAATGACCTCGCTATGGCCACGGATCGAGCCGCTCCTGGCCAAGGTGCAGAAGCCTGCCCGTTACATCGGGTGCGAGGATGGCGCCCAAGTCCCGGTTCACGGGGCCCACAAGGTGGCGTGGCTTCTTCTGTACCCCGACGCCTACGAAGTCGGACTGCCCAACCAGGGGCTCCAGATCCTCTACGAAATCCTCAATGAGCGCGATGACGCTGTCGCCGAGCGCGCCTATGCGCCCTGGGTCGACATGGAGGCGATGCTGCGCTCCCGCGGGCTCCCGCTGTTCTCGGTCGACACTCACCGACCCGCGGACGCCTTCGACTTACTGGCGTTCAACCTCTCGGCCGAACTCGTCTACACCAACGTGCTGAACTGCATCGATCTCGCCGGCGTCCCGGTCCGTGCCGCCGAGAGGGCTCCCGAGCACCCGATCATCGCCGCAGGTGGTCATTGCGCGTTCAATCCCGAGCCCCTCGCCGACTTCGTCGACCTCTTCGTGCTCGGCGATGGCGAAGAGGTTGTGAGCGAGATCACCGAGGTCGTGTCGGAATGGAAGCGGTCGGGGCGAACCCCAGGCTCTCGAGAGCGAGTGCTCCGTGAGCTCGCCGGAGTCCCAGGCTGCTACGTGCCATCGATGTATGAGGTGGCCTACGACGGAGGCCACATCGCATCGATCACGCCCCGCTACCCGGAGGTACCCGAGAAGGTCGAGAAGCGCACGATTTCCGACCTGGGGGAGTGGCCCTATCCGAAGCGCCAGCTCGTGCCTCTCACCGAGGTCGTGCACGACCGCCTCAACGTGGAGATCTTCCGGGGCTGCACGCGGGGTTGCCGGTTCTGCCAAGCCGGAATGATCACCCGCCCCGTGCGGGAACGGCCCGCTGCCCAGGTGCGGGAGATGGTGTCGTCGGGGCTGGAGCGCACCGGTTACGACGAGGTCAGCCTCACGTCGCTGTCGAGCGCCGACTACTCGGGCATCGATGAGGTTGTCGGCGGCATCGTCAACGACCCCATGTGCCAGGGCACCGTGGCGGTGAGCCTGCCATCGCTGCGCGTCGACGCCTACACCGTCGGGGTCGCGAGCGAGATCGCCAAGGTGCGCCGCACCGGCCTGACCTTCGCTCCGGAGGCCGGCACATGGAGGATGCGCAAGGTGATCAACAAGCTCATCCGCGAAGAGGACCTCTACGGCGCAGTGCATTCGGCCTTCTCCCAGGGCTGGCAGAGGGTGAAGCTCTACTTCATGATGGGACTGCCCACGGAGACCGACGACGACCTCGAAGGCATCGCCGAGCTCGCCCGCAACTGCGTGGCGATCGGTCGTGAGTACACGCCTCGGGTCCATGTCACCACGTCGGTGGGCGGGTTCGTCCCCAAGCCGCAGACGCCGTTCCAGTGGGTCGGCCAGGCCACCGTCCCGGACCTGCGCCGCAAGGTGGGCCGGCTGAAGGACGCCACCCGCCGCCTCAAGGGAGTCCAGCTGCGCTGGCATGACCCCGAGGCGACCCTTGCCGAAGGCATCGCCAGCCGAGGCGACCGCCGGATCGGGCGCGTCATCGAGGACGTGTGGCGCGCGGGCGGCACCTTCCAGGAGTGGTCGGAGCACTTCAATCTCGATCTGTGGCAGGAGGCGATGGGCCGTCACGGGCTCTCGATCGACTGGTATGTGCACCGTGACCGTGACCGTGACGAGGTGTTGCCATGGCAGCACCTGAGCGCCGGGCTCCATGCCGACTTCCTCTGGCACGACTGGCTCGATGCGCTGGTCGAGTCTGGGGTCGAGGACTGTCGCTGGACGCCCTGCTATGACTGCGGTGCGTGCACCGGCTACAGCATCGAACACGTCGTCGCCAGTCCGACGCCGCCGGCGGGGGGCAGCCAGGGCACCGGCCAGGATCTCGTGACGGGTGGACGCGTGCCCGTGGAGCTTCTCAGCGGGAGGCGTTCGTGAGGATCCGCCTCCGGTTCGCCAAGATCGGAAAGATCCGGTGGACCTCGCACCGCGATGTGGCCCGTATGTGGGAGCGGGCCTTCCGGCGGGTGGAGTTGCCACTCGCGTACACCGCCGGTTTCTCACCACGACCGAAGGTGAGCTTCGGACTGGCGCTGCCCACCGGCCATGAGTCGGTTGCCGAGTACCTCGACATCGAACTTGAAGCCGAGCGCACTCCGGCTGACTTCGATCTCGGCGCGTTGCCGGACCGTTTGACACCGGCCCTACCGTCGGGAATCACGGTGCAGGCGGTGGCGCCGCTCGACGACGGCGTCCCGTCGCTGCAGGACGGTGTGGCGCTCTGCCGGTGGGAGATCGAAGTGCTCGGGGCAACCTCCGAGGAAGTGCATGACATGGTGAGCGCCGCCTTGGCGGCGCCCACCCTGGTCATCGACCGCGAACGCAAAGGCCGGGTCGCGAAGGACGACATCCGACCCGGGATCCGTACGCTTGCCGTCATCAGGTCCGGCGATGACGGGGTGACGCTCGCTGCTGAGCTCGCAACCCAACCCCGGACCGTCCGGCCGTCCGAGTTGCTCCGTGCCTTGGGTTCGGAGCTCGAGGAGGGCCTCGTTCGTAGGACGCATCAATGGCTAGAGCGCGACGGCGCGCGACGGGAGCCTATCCCGTTCGACGCGACGCGCGCTCCGCACGCCCCGTTGGAGCGTGTGTCATGAGAAGGGATCACCGCAATGTCAGATCCAGCACCTCGGCCGGCCGAGAGCGAAGCCCGCTCCCGCGGCGACGAAGGGCAGTCTGAGGAGAAGCCGAGCCCCGGCGGAGCACCGTCGGGTAAGGAACAGAGTGGGCCGCCCAAGCGCCGTAGGCGTGGCTCGCGGGGCGGGCGCAACCGAAAGCGCTCCGGTCAGCCCGGTGGCGCCGATGACACCAACAGGACCTCCCAGCAGTCGCGGCAGAGCGGCGGCAGTGGGCGCGGTTCCGTCGACGTCGACAAGATGCCTGATGACCTGCCGGACCGACCATCTGAAGGCCGGCCGTCGCCCGAAGCCGCCGCCCGGGCGGAGGTCCAGCGACCCAAAATCGGCGACACCCGCCCCGCGGCCGACTCCAGTGGCGACGCGCAAGCGCCGGCCGCCAAAGAGAAGGCTCCGAGGCGGCGCCGCCGGCGCGGCAAGGGTGGAGACCAGCAGCCGAAGCCGACCGAGCCGGTTGAAGCTGTCGTCGGTTCTGGAGTCGAGCTCGATGAGGAGACCCTCGAAAGCCGCCGGGGCCGCGAGCGCAAGGGCAGGCCGGTAGGACGGTACCTCATGTGTGTCCAGGTTCGTCCCGAAGCGACCCAGATCGCGGTGCTCGAAGGACGAGCCCTCATCGAGCACTATGTGTCCCGGCCTCAGGATGATGTGTCCCAGATCGACGGCAACGTCTACCTCGGCAAGGTGCAGAACGTTCTGCCAGGGATGGAGGCGGCGTTCATCGACATCGGAACGCCGAAGAACGCCGTTCTGTACCGGGGTGACGTGCGCTATGACCCCGACGACGTAGAGGGCGGGGACGACCGCTCCGCTCGCATCGAGGAGCTGCTGCGGGCGGGACAGACCATCCTCTGTCAGGTGACGAAGAACCCGATCGGTACGAAGGGGGCGCGCCTCACCCAGGAGGTGTCGCTGCCGGGTCGGTATGTCGTGCTCCTGCCGAACAGTGACACCTACGGCATTTCCAAGCGCCTTGACGACGAAGAGCGGAAGAGGCTGCGCCGGATCCTCGACGACGTGCGGCCCGCTGGGCACGGCCTCATCGTCCGCACGGCCGCTGAACGGGTCACGCCCGACGAGTTGAAGGCCGATGTGGGGCGCCTGGTGCGGCAGTGGGAGGCGATCAGCGCCTTGGCCGACCGCTCGAGTGCCCCCGCCCTGTTGTACCGCGAGCCGGACTTGGCCGTGCGGATCATCCGGGAGGAATTCAACCGGGACTACCGCGGTGTGATGATCGACGACGAGGCCCTGTACGCCGACGTGCACGACTATGTCGCCAGCTTCAATCCGGAGCTCGCCGACCGGGTCGAGCTCTACGGTGAGCCGGCGCTGCCGCTCTTCGAGCGCCACCACGTGCACGAACAGCTCCACAAGGCCCTCGACCGCAAGGTCTGGCTCCCGTCCGGAGGGTCGCTCATCATCGAACGCACCGAAGCCCTCACGGTGATCGACGTGAACACCGGAAAGAACGTCGGCAAGTCGAGCCTCGAGGAGACGGTGTACCGCAACAACCTCGAGGCGGCCGAGGAGATCGCCCGGCAGCTGCGACTGAGGGACATCGGCGGCATCATCGTGATCGACTTCATCGACATGGAGATCAAGGCGAACCGGGATGAGGTCATCCGGGTATTCCGCGACGCCCTGGCCCGCGACAAGACCCGTACCCAGGTCTTTGACATCTCGGAGCTGGGCCTGGTCGAGATGACCCGGAAGCGTGTCAGCGAGGGCCTGGTGGAGTCCTTCTCCGACACGTGTCCGATGTGTACGGGTCGTGGCTTCGTGCTCGATGAGTCGCTGCTGTAAGTTGGAGCGGTTATGTATGCGGTGATCTCCACGGGCGGCAAGCAATACCGAGTGACCGAGGGCGAGAAGCTCGACGTCGAGCGCCTCGACCCGGACAGCGACCTCTCGTTCACCCCGTTGCTGCTCGTCGACGGGGGCAGCGTCGTCGCCGGGCCCGACCTCTCGGGCGCCTCGGTAACGGCCCGCGTCGTCGGCGAGGCCAAGGGGCCGAAGATCCGGGGCTTCAAGTACATGCCGAAGTCGAACCAGCGGCGCCGTTGGGGCCACCGCCAGAAGTTGACGACGATCGAGATCACCGGGATCTCCCGGCACTAGGAGGCACCATGTCGAAGACCAAGGGCGGCGGCTCAACCCGCAACGGGCGCGACTCCCAGGCCAAGCGGCTCGGGGTGAAGGTCTATGACGGCACCGAGGTGCTCGCGGGAGCGATCATCGTTCGCCAGCGGGGCACCCGCTTCCATCCCGGTGAGAATGTCGGCAGAGGTGGCGACGACACCCTGTTCGCGACGTCGGCGGGGAAGGTGAAGTTCGGTTCCCGCAAGGGGCGCAAGCTTGTCGACGTTATTCCTGAGTGACTGGCCTGAGTGACTGGCCTGATTGACTGGCCTGAGTGACTGGCCTGAGTGACTGGCCTGAGTGAGTGGCCTGATTGACTGGGCATGACTGACGGGCGGGCCTAGTTTCAGGTCTCCGCCCGCGCTGTCTTGACCTCTTCGGTGACGCTGGGGACCGCGGGGAGCGCGACCCGGAAGGTGGCACCGTCGCCGGGGTGCGACTCAACCCACACGCGTCCGCCGAGCTGTTCGACGTAGGAGCTCACGATCGCCAGCCCGATGCCGGTGCCCCGCTTGCCGGCGGTGGGCGCCGCCCGGTAGAAGCGTTCGAAGACCCGTTCCCGGTCCTCCGGCGAGATCCCCGGCCCGTGATCTCGCACGGACAACATCACCTGTCCCTCCGACTCGTACGCCTCCACCTCGATGGGAGAGGCCGGCGGCGAGAACTTGGCGGCATTCGTGAGGAGGTTGGTAACGATCCGATCGAATGCCGCTGCGCCTCGTACGCGCAGTCCGCCCCGGATGGAGACTGTGAGTCGGGGTCCGCCGAGGACGGGCTCGAGGCGGCACACGAGCTCGTCGAGTCGCTCGGCCACGTCGACCTCGGCGCTCTCGTCCGGCATCTCCCCTGCCTCGAGGCGCGAGAAGTCGAGGACGCTCTCGATGAGGTCACCCAGTTCGCGGGCGTTCCAGTCGACTCGTTCCAGCAGGAACCGGCGTTCCTCGTCGCCGATGTCGTCCCACTTGGCGAGGAGGGTGCCCACGAATCCACGGACCGCGGTCAGAGGTGTTCGAAGCTCGTGGGAGACCGTCGACACGAACTCCGACTTCAGGGCATCCGCCTCCTCGAGGCGCGTCGCCGCCGAGCGTTGCTGTTCATAGGCGAGAGCCCGAGCGATCACTAGCGAGGCCTGTTGGGCGTAGGCGACGATGAGGTTGACATCCTCGTCGTACATGGTGTGACCGGGACTGAAGTAGGTGTTGAGAACGCCGACCGGCTCGCCTGCGACGTCCAGCGGCGCCACGACCAGGCCGCGGAAGCCGAACCGGACCGCCTCCTGCGACCAGTGTGAGAAGCGGTCGTCGCGGGTGATATCGGCGATCACAACCGGTCGACCGGTCGCGAGTGCTACCCCGCTGGGGCTGGTATCGGGGTCGCGGGCCCGGCGGCGCAGATCAGCAGAGGCGGCCGGGTCATGATCGATGCCGTCGCCTATCGGTGCACCGAAGCCCTGGGTGTCGTCACTCATCATCACCACGACGAACAATGCGTCGACGGCCTCGCGCACTGCTTCTGATACCGACTTGAGGGTCGTTTCCAGGTCGGGTGCAGGGGCCACGGAGCGAAGGGCACGGTGGAGGCGAGCGAGGTGTCGGGCCTCGCGCCTGCGCCCGCTAGCCAACCCGTCGACCATCAGGGTGGCAACTCCGAGGATCAGGCCGTAGAACACGAGCGTGAACCAGGCCAGGCGGTGTTGCGGTGGAGCTGTTACCTGCACCGCCGTGGCAAGCGCGATGACCGCGGCCGAGATCAATACGCCGGCGCTCCGCCCGCAGGTGTAGGTATGGAAGGTGATCGTCAAGATCGCCGCGAACAAGACCGCCGGGAACGTCGCCGGTACTGCGAACGCGAAGACGAAGAGGGCGAGGAGGTCGGTTGCGAAGCTCACCAGACGGATGAGTGGGCTGTGCAGCGATGCCTTCGCAGTGACGACCGTGTAGGCGCCGAACAGCCCCAGGAGCCCGGTCACTTTGAGCCGTTCCGACGAGGCGAGGCCAGGTGCCCACCAGATCGTCGCGATCGCGGCGACGGCGAGCGCCACCTGGAGACGCAGGCCCACGTTCTGCAGCGACCCGTACGAGTCGCTGGCCGACTCCGGTGGCGTGAAGATGCTCCCCAGGCGCCGGAAACCTGCAGGGAACCGTGGCCCGCCGCTCGGTGATGTGGTCACGAAGGTCCACAATGACGCCTCGCGGCGGATTCGTGCCATGGCCCAAGTGGGCTATTTCCAGCAGGGCCTATCCTCAGCCCGTGTCCGCGTTCGTCGATGAAGCCCAAATCCATGTGAAGGCGGGTGATGGCGGCGCGGGCGCGGTGTCGTTCCGGCGGGAGGCCCATGTCCCTCGCGGAGGGCCGGATGGTGGCGACGGTGGCGCCGGCGGAGATGTCTGGTTGGTCGCCGACCGGAATGTCGCGTCGCTTCTGGGCTTCCGCGATCACCCGCACCGGGCCGCGACGAAGGGAAAGCACGGTCAGGGCAAGGGCAAGCACGGGGCGGGCGGCAACGACATCGAGGTGGCCGTGCCGGAGGGAACTGTCGTCCGGGCCAGGGATGGCGCCGTCCTCGCCGATCTTGTCACCACGGGCGACCGGTGGCTCGCAGCGCGCGGCGGGCGGGGCGGCAAGGGGAACGCCCGCTTCCTCTCCAACCGGCGGCGCGCGCCCGACTTCGCCGAACAGGGCGAGGTGGGCGAAGAGTTCTACTTCAATCTCGAGCTCAAGCTCATGGCCGACGTTGCCCTCGTCGGGTTCCCGAACGCGGGAAAGAGCACGTTCATCTCGGTGGTCTCGGCCGCCAAGCCGAAGATCGCCGACTATCCCTTCACGACGCTCGAGCCGCACCTGGGGGTCGTCCGGTTCGACGACCAGGAGTTCGTGGTCGCCGACATCCCCGGCCTCATCGAAGGGGCCAGCGAGGGCAGGGGTCTGGGCCACCGCTTTCTCCGCCACGTGGAACGGGCCCGCGTGCTGCTCGTGCTCATCGACCTTGCAGCCGCCGACGGCCGCGCGCCTGATGACCAGCTCGCAGTGCTGTTGGCGGAGCTGGGAAACTACAAGCCGGAGCTGCTGGAGCGGCCCCGGCTGGTTGTCGGGTCGAAGGCCGACGTCGCCGCGCCCGATGCCGACTGGGCGGGCGACCGCATGGCCGCCGTGACCGGCGAAGGAGTGCGGCGAGTGCTCGGGCAACTGGCGACCCTGGTCGTCCAGGCACGCGCCGTCGAGGCGGCCGGTGACCGAGTCTCGTTTGTCGTGCACCGGCCCGAGCCTGAGGGCGTCGTGGTCGAGCGGGCCTCGGACGGCTCCTTCGTCGTGCTCGGCCGGAACGCCGAACGGGCGGTCGCAGTCAGCGATGTCACCGGTGCCCAGGCGCTGGCCTACGTGCAGGATCGGCTCCGGCGCTTGGGTGTAGATCGGGCGCTTGCGCGCGCGGGCGCCCGCGACGGTGACATCGTGCACATCGGCGGCTTCTCCTTCTCCTATGAGAACGACTGATGCTCGTCGTCGTCAAGATCGGGACGTCGTCGATCACCGACGACGCGGGCCACATCGACCGACCTGCGATCGCGAAGCTCTGCGAAGAAGTGGTCGGCCTCCAAGAAGCCGGCCATCGGGTCGTTGTCGTCACGTCGGGCGCGATCACCGCGGGGTTGCCGTCGCTCGCGCTGAATGGGCGACGCCCGACCGATCTCGCCACGTTGCAGGCCGTGGCGGCAGTCGGTCAGAGCCGTCTGATGCGCGTGTACGACGACGTGTTCGCGGCCCACGGCGTTGTCGCCGGTCAGGTCCTGCTTGCGCCTCTCGACTTCGTGCACCGGCAGCAGTACCTGCATGCTCGCCAGACGATCGGCCGGCTTCTCGAGTTGGGAGTGGTCCCCGTCGTGAACGAGAACGACGCCATCGCCGACGACGAGATCCGCTTCGGTGACAACGACCGGCTGGCGGCTCTCGTCGGTCACCTGGTTGGCGCTGACCTTCTCGTGCTGCTCACCGATACGCCCGGCCTCTACACCGCTGACCCTCGGCTCGACGCGTCGGCGTCACTGATCGAGGAGATCCTCGAAGTCGACCATGCGCTCGAGGCGGGCGCCGGAGGAGCGGGCTCGGCACGCGGCAGCGGCGGGATGGCATCGAAGCTGGCCGCCGCCAAGATCGCCGCGTGGTCGGGCCTCGGGACCGTGATCGCGGCCGCCGACCGGCCCGATGTTCTCGCCGGGGCTATCGCGGGTGAAGCCGGTGCGGGCACCTTCGTCCGCCCGCGTGAGCGGCGGCTCTCGGCGAGGAAGCTTTGGATCGCGTTCGCGGTCGGCGCGTCGGGGACTGTGATCGTTGACCTGGGCGCGCGGCGTGCTCTGATCGAGCGAGGGGTGTCGCTGCTACCCGCCGGTGTCGTCGACGTGGAGGGAGTCTTCGAAAGCGAAGCTGCTGTCGAAGTGGCCGACACAACCGGCGCGGTCTTCGCCAAGGGGCTCGTGCGCCACTCGGCCGCCCGGGTGAAGCAACTCGCGGGCCTCCGGACCACCGATCTTCCCCCGGACGTTCCCCACGAGGTGATCCATCGCGACGACCTCGTCGTCCTCCCCTCCAACCCCACACGAACTTGAGGCAATAACGCACGGAATCCGTGCGTTATTGCCTCAAGTTCGGCCGGGTGGAAGGGGTTTCGGTTCGAGTCGTCAGGTGGTGGGCGTCTGGCCGGTGTCGCCGCCCGAGTCTTCGCTCGTGGCCGACGTCTCGAGCCCAAGCTGGGACCGGATCTGGCTGAGGCGGGCCTGGGCCTCGTTGTCGAGCGCGGCCTGCTCCACCTCGAGCATGCTCGACTCGACCGACTCTCCCTGCAGCTCCGAGGCTCCCAGCGCCTTCGCGTAGCGCTGCTCGATCTTGTCGCGCACCTCTTCGAAGGTGGGTACGTCCTGGCCGACGGTCTCGGAGAGCTGGGCCATCGCCGAGTTCATCTGCTCCTGCATCTTGGCCTGGTCGAGCTGGCTGAGCAGCTTCTGGCGCTCGGCGAGCTTCTTCTGCATCACCATGGAGTTCTGCTGAACCGCGCCCTTAGCCTGATCAGACGCTTGGGTCGCCTGCAGTGAAAGCGCCTTCAGGGAGTCGGCTTCCTTCTCGACCGAGATGAGACGGCTCGCGAAGTTCTCGGCGGCATTGGTGAGCTCGAGCGCCTTCTTGGTGTCGCCCGCCTTCTGGGCGTCGTCGGCCATCATCACGGCCTGGCGAGCCTTGCTGTTTAGGCTCTCGAGCTCGTTCATCGTCCGGTTGAGCCGCATCTCGGTCTGCTTCTGGTTGGCGATGACGTTCGCGGCCTGTTCTTTGAGACGGCGGTGCTGCTCCTGGGCTTCGAGGATGGCCTGCTCGAGCTGCACCTTCGGGTCTGCGGTCTCGTTGAACTTTCCCGTAAGGGCCGCGACGAGGTACCGCCATGACCGGCGTAGGAGTCTGAACATGAGGTCGAGATTAGAGGCTGGGAAGGCCCGATGTACTAGGTGTGGCGCCCGTCACGGATTCGACGCCTACGCGCCGGCTTCTTCCATGGCCTGCCGCAACGACTCCAGTTCGGTGACGAGGTGCTCGACATCGGTGCCCAGCGGGTTCAGTGCCCCGACGTCGGAGGGATGGAGACTGAGCTCGACCGCCCGGGCAACGGCCTCGTCGAGCTGGGCGTTGAGGACTCGCAGCCGGGTCTGGGCGTCCTGCCACACGGAGTGGAGGCGCTGGTAGGAGGCCCGTTGGGCTTCCACCGCCTGCTGGGCGCGGTCGATTCCTTCCTCGGCCGCATCTCCGGGGCTCAGCCCGGCCCGTTCGGCCGCTAGCTCCGCGGCGTCCCGTTCGACCTGCTGGATGTCGAGGCGCCGGAGGCCGTCCTGAAGGTTGTGGCCCCGCTGGGCGATCCGCCAGCACTCGGTCACGCCGTCATCGATCCTCGCCCCAATGGTTTGCAACCGATCTCGGAGCGGGCCCGGTCTAGTGCTCCGTGCGACGTCGTCGAAGCGGTTCTTGGCGTGTTGGGCGTCCTGCACGAAGCGACGCCACGGTTCACCCACCGTGAACGGATCGATCCGGGTGCCACGAGCCCGGCGGGGCACCGCGAGCCCCACCCGCGCCGCCCACCCTGCGACCGCAGCCACAGGCGCGAGCGCGAGCGGTCCGAGGATGATGGTGGCTGCTGCGGCCGCACCCGCCACGAGAAAGGCCGACGGCGACAGCATCGCCCGCGCCACCTGCGGCGTGCGGAGCCGGTCGATCACTGCCCGGCCGCCTCAACTTGAGGCAATAACGCACGGAATCCGATCGTTATTGCCTCAAGTTCGGCTTTAGAAGTTGGAAATGACTGCTGTGAAGACCTTGTCAATGGTACCCGGGTCCTGGGCGTCGTAGGCGGCGGCGTTGGTGGCCTCGGCCATCCGTTCCAGAGGGCCGGTCGCGGCGTCGGCGCCGTAGGCGATGGTGAACAGGCGCACGGGAGTGCTCGACTGGCCTTCGCTTCCGGCGCGCAGCGCCGCGATCGTCGCGTCGAGATCGTCGTTTCGGTTGTCCTCGTTTCGACCGTCGGTGAGGAGGACGACGGCATTGATCCGGGCCGGGTCGTAGTTGTCACGCATGTCCTCGTAGGCGTCGACCGCCGTGGTGTAGAGCGGGGTTCCTTCGAGGGGGATGAGGTCACGGATCTTCGTTCGCATGAGCTCGCGTTGCTCGCCGATCGGTCCGATCGGCACCACGTCGACCCAGTCTGGATGCTCGGGCGGGCCGATGTTCGTCGTGAACAAGCGGAGTCCGACCTCGTCCTGACTCTTGAATTGCTCTAGCGCGTCGATCGCGGCCTGCTTGGCAAGGTCGAGCTTGGTCGCGCCGCCCTCACCCGGGTCGCCCATCGATCCCGACACGTCGAGGGTTATCAGAACTCGCGCCGACTTCCGTTGTTCGGCCCACTTGTCGATGACACCTGCGAGCACGGCGGGATCGGGAACCCCGAGTGTCGTTGCCGGCTGATCCGGATCGACACCGTTCGCGGCGACAATCGGGGCGCCGACCTCGACACGCGGATTGCCCGGACGGAAGCCGAACTCGAGCACCTTGCGCTGATTCTGCGGGCGTTGCACGAACTCCTGGAATGCCCTCGCACCTCGCTTCTCGTCGTCGTCGACCCAGTCGGCGTCGAGGATGAAGAACGGGTTGTCGCTGAAGAGCGTCCCCTCTTCGGGGTAGATCGCCACCAGCGGCACGCGCGGTTCCCGAGGCCGCTCGCCCGGCTCGAGGACGCCGTCAGGATTGCCCTGGTTGTAGTCGATGACCGACTTCTCCTCGACCGCAACCGCCGAGACGTAGGTGAGCGACGTGCCGCGCGCGTCGTTGCGGAACCAGTTGTTGAGGAAGGTCATCGTGATGTCGCCGTAGTGGACGACGGCGGACTCCACGCCGCGCGCGAACTCCTCGACGTCGGCGCGGCCGATGTCCTCCAGGGTGAGGTCGCGCGTCTTTCCGGTGGCCGCGTAGTACTGGGCGATGGTGGCGTTCAGCGCGCTCGTCGAGAAGTTGGGGTTGGTCTTGCCGAGCCGGAACGGGCCCCACTCTGGCTTGCCCTTGCTCGCCCAGCCCTCGGGGTTCTGGGCCAACGCAAGCAAGTCGGCGTAGCCGATCGGCTCATCCGGCCACCCGAGGGCCTCGGCCATCGGCTTGGGCATCGCGATCACCAGGGGAGTGAGCATGAAGGGCTCGGCGTCGGAGGCGACCATCGGCGGCTCGCCTTGCTCGGAGAGGCGATGGTTGAGGACGCCACCCCACGCGCTGCCCGCCGGCGACCAGATGACTGGCTTGGGGCCGTTGGCCTCCTCGTTCGGCCAGCCCTGCTCGAGAAGCTGCTCGGCCCCGCCCGACGCCTTGCTTTGCACGCGCACGAACGTGCAGCCCCCCTCGCCCGCCTCGTCGGAGTCGTTGAAGGTGCGCGCCAGTTCGGTCAGAAGGTCGATCTTCTCCGACGACACTGCGGCGTCGACGACGGTGCAGTCCGACGGGACCGCGCCCTCGTCGTCATCGTCGCCACCCACCGCGCACGCCCCGAGCACCAGCGCGATGACGACCGCAAGCACCGCGACTGTGCGTCTATGGCTGTGATCGCGCCGAATTTGGCGACCATCACAGCCAGGAGCACACAGTCGGCGAAGGATCACAGATATTCCTGCAGCGCGTAGAGCACGTCGGGCGAGGGTAGCCCGCTGTCCACCGCCCCGGGGGTCTCCACTGGCGACCACCCGTGGTCAAGAGCGCGGTCGGTGAGCCCGTCGGGCTGATCGGCCCCTTCCCGACGGCCGAGCATGAGCGGCACCTCGACCGCCGGCTCGGGTGACTTCGGATCGTCCACGCCCGCATCGGTTGATGCCGCTCGGGTCGTGATGAAGCCGTCCGCGGACCCGGGCGTGGTCAGGAAACGCCGGAGGCTGCCGGCCTGGAACTGGCTCCGGTCGAGCCGGGAGCTGACGTCGGTGAGCCAGCCCGCCTCCCTCTCGATGTCGGCGCGCCCGTAGTCGCTTGACTCGAGTCGGGCGGAGAGCACCGCGGCACGCGCCAGCACCCCAACAGCGTCGGTGACGGAGGGGGCGCCTACCGGAGGTGAGCCGTCGGCGATGCAGGACCAATCCGCCGCGCACGCTGCGTCGATCTTGTCTCCCCGGGTGACGACGACGAGGCGGGACGACGCCAGGGCGTCGTGGTGGCTGAAGACGGGCGCCTTCCCATCGAGGTCGCGCACCTGGTCGACCATCTCTGGCCACGGTCCCGGGACGAGCCAGGCGTCCAACCCCGGGTCTTCGTTGGCGCCGAGGGCGATCAGCCGGTCGGCGGTCGCGTTCGCCGCCTCCTTCGTCGCATCGAGCTCGTCGCACAACTCGCCGAGTTCGCTCGCGCACACCAACACGAACTTGCCATTCCCGCTGCCCCCACTACCTCCGTCGCTGTCCATCGCGGCGCGGACCGCGAGGGCGCCGGCAACCATCGCGAGGGCAGCGAGGAAGGCAACGACTCGGGCGGCCACCCGTCAGCTTCCGCGGATGTCGGATGGGTCGAGAGCCATCAGCTGCTCGTTGGTGGGGCTCTCGACCGTCACCAGCCGGCTCGCCTGTTGGGCCATGGCAGATTCGAAGAGATTGCGTGCCAGGCGGCCGTTGCCGAATCCCTTGTCGCGGGGCTGGCTGTCGAAGTAGGCCGCGACCGCCTCACGAGTCCCCGAGTGGCAGTGGTACGAGTGCTTGGCGCACATCGACTCGAAGATCCGCACCAACTCCTCGGTCGTGTAGTCGGGGAAGGCGATCGTCTTCGGAAGGCGTGACCGCAATCCAGGGTTCGACTCGACGAAGGTGTGCATCTCGTCGGGGTACCCGGCGACGATGACCACGACGTCGTCGCGGTGGTCCTCGATCAGCTTCACGAGGGTGTCGATGGCTTCGAGGCCGAAGTCCTTCTCGCCGCCGCGCGCGAGGGCGTAGGCCTCGTCGATCAACAGGACGCCCTCGAGCGCGCTCTCGAAGATCTCCTTGACCTTCAGCGCGGTCTGTCCCACGTAGCCGGCGACAAGGCCTGACCGGTCGGTTTCGACGAGGTGGCCGGACTTCACTACCTCGAGAGTGCGGTAGATCTGGGCAAGCAACCGCGCGACGGTGGTCTTGCCGGTGCCGGGATTGCCGGTGAAGACGAGATGCCGGCTCGAGTCGGCCACGGGCAGTCCGCGTTCGCGGCGCATGTTCTGCACCTGGATGAGGTTGGCGACCAGCTTCACCTCCTCCTTCACCGCCTCCAGCCCGATGAGGCCGTCGAGCTCAGCGAAGAGTTCCTCGAGCGGTCGCGGCGGCTCCTCGGGTTCGGCGGGCCGGCGCGCCACCGCCGCCTCACTCGGCGACGCCTCAGCGCTCACCGCGCCTGGCCGGGGTAGGCCGGCGGCGTCGATGGCGCGCAGCAGGACCGACCGGAAGCGTTCGATCGCGACGAGCTCCGGCTCGGACGGCACGGCGTCGGTCGCGCACACGGCGTGGGCGAGCACCATGGCGTGTTCGTAGTAGGACCACGCGTGGTTGGTGCCGCTCTTGTCGGTCTGGACGAAGATGTCGAACAGGATCGACGGGGCGGCCAGCCACGCCCGTTTCCCGCTCACGATCTGCGCCGTGCGGATCGTGGCCGGCGTGGCGCGATGCAGCTCTGAGTCGGCGACCCGCGGCGCGAACACCTTGATGAAAGGCCACAGCTCGTCGTCGGTCTGTCGGGTGTCGCTGTCGATGAAGGCGGCGACGAGGTTGAACGCTTCCCGGGTGACGTCCATGGAGGCCTTGTCACGTGGCGCGCCCGGCACGACGTCGTGGGCGATCGACGCGAGCCGGGGCGTGAGGTCGTCGATGAACCGGGCTACCGGTACTTCCAGGATGTCGTGCTGCATGGCCCGCCTAGTGTGCCGAACTTGAGGCAATAACGATCGGAATCCGTACGTTATTGCCTCAAGTTCGGATGGCCCGTCTTGACCGGCCGGTCAAGTTTTTCGCTAACCTCGCCAGATGACGAAGTTGCGGGGGGCAATCGCGGACTTGGGACGGCGTGCCGTCGCCGCCGCGCCCCGGGTCGCCCTCTCGTCATCGGCAGAGAAGGACGCCGCCCTCCACGCCGCCGCCGACCTGCTCCTCGAGCTGGCATCCGACGTGCTCGACGCCAACGCGCTCGACGTTGGCCGCGCCACCGAGGCAGGTACCACGTCGACGGTGATCGACCGTCTGCGCCTCGATCGTGGCCGGATCGAGAGCATGGCGGGGGGTCTCCGGAAGGTTGCCGCGCTCAGCGACCCTGTGGGCGAGGTGATCGACGGTTGGATTCGACCCAACGGCCTCAAGATCGAGCGGGTCCGGGTGCCGTTGGGCGTCGTCGGCATCATCTACGAGAACCGGCCCAACGTCACGAGCGACGCGGCAGGGCTGTGCATCAAGTCGGGCAACGCCGCGTTCCTGCGGGGATCCTCGGCCGCGATCGAGTCGAACCGCGCCATCGCGGCGATCCTTCGCGAGGGCTTCTCGAAGGCGGGCATTCCCGAGGACGCGCTCGTGCTCGTCGAGGACACGAGCCGCGAGTCCGCAGTGGAGTTCATGCGCATGCGAGGCGTGATCGACTGCCTCATCCCCAGGGGCGGACCATCGCTCATCGAGGCCGTCTACGAGAACGCGACCGTGCCCTACGTGATCGACGGTGCGGGCAACTGCCACGTGTACGTCGACGCCGCTGCCGACCTCGAACTCGCCGCCGCCATCGTGCACAACGCCAAGACCCAGCGTCCGTCGGTCTGCAACGCGGCCGAGTCGCTCGTGGTTCACGAAGCGGTGGCCGAGCGGTTCCTGCCCGACATCGTTCGCGCGCTAGAGGGGGTTGAGCTCGTCGGCGATGCCCGTGCGCGTGCGATCGCTCCGGCGATCGGCGAGGCCGCCGCAGACGACTTCGGCCGTGAGTTTCTCGATCTCAAGATGAGTGTTGCGGTGGTGCCGTCGATCGACGCTGCCATCGACCACATCAACACCTACGGCACCGGCCACACCGAAGCGATCATCACCGGCGACTTGAGTGCCGCCAACCGCTTCACGCGTGAGGTCGATGCCGCCGCGGTCATCGTCAACGCGTCGACCCGGTTCACCGATGGCGAGGAGTTCGGCTTTGGGGCCGAGATCGGCATCAGCACTCAGAAGCTGCACGCCCGCGGGCCCATGGGGCTCCGCGAGCTCACAACTATCAAGTACATAGTGTCTGGAGAAGGGCAGGTCAGAGCTTGATGGCCGACTACCGGTTTGAGTCCGTTCCCACCGTCCGCGAGCAGTTGCGTGGCGTTGCCTACCTCGCTGATGAGGGCATCTCGGGCGTCGTGTACCTCGCCGACCGGCTGGGCAAGCCCGTCCTGGTCGAGGGCCCGGCGGGCGTGGGCAAGACCCAACTCGCCAAGAGCGTGGCGGAGATGACGGGCTCGCGTCTCATCCGCCTGCAGTGCTACGAGGGCCTCGACGAGTCCAAGGCGTTGTATGAGTGGAACTACAAGAAGCAGCTCCTGCGGATCCAGGCGCAGCGGGTCGTCGAGGAGCGGGGCGACACGTGGGAGGACATCGAGGAAGACATCTTCAGCGAGCCGTTCCTGCTGACCCGTCCGTTGCTCGAGGCGATCAAGGCCGATGAGCCCGTCGTCCTCCTCATCGACGAGGTCGACCGGGTCGAGGTCGAGACCGAGGCGCTCCTCCTCGAGATCCTGTCCGACTACCAGGTGTCGATCCCGGAATTGGGCACCGTGGCAGCCAACCAGATCCCGTTGGTCTTCCTGACGTCGAACAACACACGGGAACTGTCAGAGGCGCTCAAGCGGCGTTGCCTCTACCTGCATCTGGACTATCCGACGCTCGATCGTGAGAAGGAGATCGTCCTCACGAGGATCCCCGACATCTCCGAGCACCTGGCCGACCAGGTGGTGCGGATTGTCCGCTCGATCCGGTCGCTCGAGCTCAAGAAGCACCCCTCGGTGTCAGAGACGCTCGACTGGGCTCGCACCCTCGTGCTTCTCGGGATCGAGAACATCGATGCCGACCAGGCCAAGGAGACCCTCCACATCCTGCTCAAGTACCAGAGCGACATCCAGAAGGCCACCAAGGAGCTGTCCACCAACGGCGTCTCCACGTAGCGAGAGGGCGCATCAGTGCTCGATGTCCTGAACCGTTTCATCGGCGAGCTGCGGACGGCCGGTCTGCCGGTCTCGCTCACCGAGAACCTCGACGCTGTCGAGGCAGTAACCCACATCCCGCTCGAGGACCGCGAAGCGTTCAAGTACGCGCTCGGCGCCACCCTCGTGAAGAACAACTCACACTGGAAGACGTTCGACACCGTCTTCGAGGTGTTCTTCTCGATGCGAGGTCACGAGTTCAAGATCGACTCCCCCGAGGAAGCCGACGTCGAGATCGGCCGGATGCTCGACGACGTGATGGGTCAGCGCGAGGGCGGCTCGGGTCTCGACGGGCTCACCCAGGAAGAGCTCGCCGAGATGCTGTACCGAGCGTTGCAGAACGCGGACGAAGGCCTGATGCGGGCGCTCGCCCGCCAGGCGGTGCAGCGCTTCGCCGGCATGGAGCCCGGCCGGCCAGTAGGTGGCACCTACTACCTCTACCGGACGATGCGTAACCTCGACCTCGAGGGTGTCCTCGAGAAGTTGATGCAAGAGGCCCAGGACACCGCGGGCGACGAGGGGCTGACCCAGCTCGAGGAGCGCCTCGCTCGGGACGAATACGAGTCGAGGGTCGACAAGCTCCGCAAGGAGATCGAGGCCGAGATCAGGCGCCGCCTGGTAGCGGACCGAGGCGCCGATGCCATGGCCAAGACGCTCCGCAAGCCGCTGCCGGAAGAAGTCGACTTCATGCACGCCACGCGCGACGAACTCGCCATGCTGCGGCGAGCGATCTACCCGCTGACGCGACGGCTTGCCGTGCGATTGGCGCGGAAGCGGCGTCACGGGCGCAAGGGGCCCCTCGACTTCCGCAACACCATGCGGCACTCGTTGTCATACGGCGGCGTGCCCGCTGATCCGAAGTTCAAGTATCCGCGGCCATCGAAGCCCGAGATCATGGTGGTGGCCGACATTTCCGGCTCGGTGGCGGCGTTCGCGCGGTTCACTCTCCAGTTCGTCTACGCCATGAACGCGCAGTTCTCGAAGGTCCGCAGCTTCGTGTTCATCGACGGCATCGATGAGATCACCCACTTTTTCGAGGGCATCGACGACATCATGGAGGCGATTCACCGGATCAACGCCGAAGCCGATGTCATCTGGGTCGATGGCCACTCCGACTACGGCCACGCGCTCGAGACCTTCTGGGAGAAGTGGGGTCGTGAGGTCACGACCAAGTCGAGCGTGATCATCCTCGGTGACGCGCGGAACAACTACCACGCGGCCCAGTCGTGGGTGCTCAAGGAGATCGAACAGCGCGCCCGTCACCTGTACTGGCTGAATCCGGAGCCCCGGTCCTACTGGGACACGGGCGACTCGATCGTCTCGGAGTACGGCGCCCACTGCGACGGGGTGTTCGAGTGCCGCAACCTCAAACAGCTCGAGCGCTTCGTCGAGAACCTCGCCTGAACCGACCGAACTTGAGGCAATAACGCACGGAATCCGTGCGTTATTGCCTCAAGTTGCGAGGTCGGCGAAGGCGGGCGGGTAGACGACGCGGCCGCGGAGTGATCGGTGGTAGCGGCCGAGCCGAACCATCTGGCCGGCCTCGGGAGGAGCCCACGCCGGGACGGGGAGGTGGATCCCGTACCGAGCCGCGGGCTCGAAGCCGAACCGGTAGTAGAAGGCCGGGTTCCCCTCGAGGATCACGACCGGTTCGCTTCGGTAGTCGGCTCGGTCGACGACCTCCCGTACCAGAGAGGCGCCGACGCCCTGGCGCTGGAACTCGGGGGCGACCGCCAGAGGTGAGAGCATCGCGATAGGGCGAGGTCCGTCCTCGGTTTCGAGCGTGGCGTAGCTGACCATCACGTGGCCGGCGATGCGCCCGTCGACCTCGGCAACGAGGGCGAGCTCCTCGACGTAGTGCTCGGAGGCGCGGATCGCATCCACGAGGCGAGCCTCCGCGGGAGACCCGAAGGCGGCCGTCACGACATCCGCGATCGCGGCGGCGTCCTCAGGTTGTTCGGTCCGGATGCTGGAGCTCACGGACCGATCATCGCATCAGCGACAGTGTCAACATTTGGCCTTGACATAATGGCAGCCAACGCTTTATATATTGGCATGGATCTGGGGGACAAGCGCCTCGTTCTCGAAAGGCTCGCGCGGGGGGAGCTCTTACCGGAGGAGGCCGAGGAGCTCCTCGACGGCGGCGTGGTCGCGACCCATGACCGCGCTGCTCGGCTCCCGATTGTCGCGCACTGCAGTGGCGGCGGACTGATCGAGGTCATCGGCGACCCGGCGATCGACGCACCGATCGCCGACGGCCCGTGCGACCTTACCCTCAGCTCGAGCGGTGACCTCGTCCGCGTCGTTGTCGGGGGCGGAGCGGCCGGCTATGCCCTGTATCTGCCGGCGGACGCTCCCCTCGACGTCGAGATCCACGGTCGCGATGGAGCGATCACCGGGATGGCCGCGCCCTTCTCGGCGACGTTCAATGTGGGTGACGCGCGGGCCGGCGCACGGCTCACCGGGGGAGTGTCGACCATCTACGCCAACTGCGGCGACCTCCACATCGGTCTCGACCCCGCGTCCGACGTTCGGGTCAGCGTGCAGACGGGAGCCGATGTCGAGGCAACGTCCGAGTTCGATCGGGTGGGCCGGGGGGAGTGGCACCTCGGCGCCGGAGCGGCGCAGCTCCTCGTGCGCGGCAACCTCGGCCGGGTCGAGCTCACCACGGCCGAGTAGTGACTGCCGCTCGACCGCGGCACGGTCCGCCCTCGCAGTGCCCGACCTGTCAAGGCCGGTTGGCGCCCACCGCGTTCTCCTGCGATGACTGCGGCACGGAGGTGCGGGGATCATTCACACCGTGCGACTTCTGCAATCTCGACGCCGACCAGCGCCACCTCCTCCGGGTCTTCCTGGCGAGCCGCGGCAACACCAAGGAACTCGAACGTCACCTCGGCGTCAGCTATCCGACCGCCCGAGCGCGCCTCGATGGGTTGCTGGCGACCATTGGAATCGAGTCGATCCCGGCCGACCCGCGAGCGCGACGGCGTGACCTGCTCCGGGCCGTGGCGGAGGGGTCCCTCGAGGTCGACGACGCCATAAGCGAGCTTGACAGTTTCGGCCCGCCTGGTTGATTTCACACCCTTTGGTGACGTCGGCTGCCCCGTCGGTGTTTTACGTGTCCGGGCGTGGGTAGGGATTCGAACGACCTGTAAGAGGGAGGGGGACGGCGTGGCGCTGTCTTCCGAGCAGGCTTCCCACCGGCTTCTGCTCAGCACAGAAATCACACGAGAACGCGACGTCCGCCTCTTCCGTCGCGAGCTGCGCCACGCTCTCGGAGGGCTTGATGGGGTGTCGCCCCGTGCGGACCGGCTCGACGACTTCGTGCTCGCCGTAAACGAGGCGGTCGCGAACGTGTTCCGGCACGCCTACCCCGACGGCGACCACCGCGGCTGCAGGGTGAGGGTGGCACGCCATCCCGAGGCGCTCGTTGCGACCATCGAGGACGACGGCGAGAGCTTCGACCCCCGGAGCGGTTACGCCACCATGCCGAAGGACGAATCCGGGCGGGGCTTCAGGATGATCCGCTCACTGGTCGACGCCCTCGTCTGCGACGTCACCGACTCTGGTGGCGGACGCATCGAGGTGCACCTCGCGCTCTGAGGAAGATCTCGGCCCAGAATGGCGGGCATGTCTCGTCCCCTGAAGGTCACCCGCAGCGCCCGCCTCGATGCTTCTACCGACGCTGCGTATTCGTTCCTCGCAGACGGTCGACGACGGCCTGACTGGCTCCGGGAACTCGCGTGGACCGATGCGCCCGCACGCGAATTGAAACAAGGAGACCGTTTCCGTGGCCGCACGTCGTTGCTCCTGCACTCCTTCCTCGGGGAGAGCACGGTCGTACGCGCCGATCCAGGTCATGCGCTCGTGGAAGAGGTCGTCATCGGGGCGCGGTTCACGAGTACGTGGGAGGTCCGACCCGACGGCGCGGGCACGTCCCTGTCGCACGCGATCGAGGTCGACTTCCCTTCCGGTCCGCTCGGCCTCATCGCACGATGGATCCTTCGCCGGCGTCTCGCGGTCATGCAGCGTCACAGCCTCTCCGCCCTCTCGAACTTGAGGCAATAACGAACGGAATCCGATCGTTATTGCCTCAAGTTCGGTGGGTCAGAGGTGTGATCGATCAGAGGTGGATGCCGCACTCGGTCTTGTCGAGGCCCGCCCATCGGCCTGACCGGGGGTGATCACCGGCGGCGACAGGGGCGGTGCAGGGCATGCACCCGATCGAGGGATAGCCCTGGTCGACGAGGGGATTCACCGGCACGTCATTGGCGGCGACGTAGCCGGCCACGTCGAGATCGGTCCACGCCGCGAGTGGGTTCACCTTGATGAGGCCACGGGCATCGCGGCTGACGATCGCAGCGTCGGCCCGGCTGTCGGACTCAGCGCGCCTCAGACCGCTCATCCAGGCCAACTTGCCCTCGAGCGCGGCATCGAGCTGGGCGATCTTGGCAGACGCGCAGCAGTTCTCGGGATCCGACTCCCAGAGCGGAGGATCCGACGGCGGGATGTGCATGACCTTCAGGTTCAGGTCGTAACGCTCTCGAACCACCTTCACGGTGTCGAGGGTTTCCGGGAAGTGGTAGCCGGTGTCGATGAAGACGACTTCGATGTCAGGCGCGACCCTGGTGGCGACGTCGACCAACACCGCGTCCTGCATCGAGGCGGTGAGACATATCCGTTGCCCGAACGTGTCTACCGCCCACCGGACTATCGCGCTCGCGGGCTGCTTTTCAAAGTCGTCGTTGAGCGCGACCAGGTCGAGCTCGGTGACCGAAAACGAGGCCAGGTTCGTCACTGTCCGGCGCACTCCCCGGCACCGACCTCGGCGGAATACGGCCCGATCTCATCGAAGTCGACGTAGAAATCGGGGCGCTCGTCCGGCGAGGGGAAGACGTCGAGCTCCTTGAGCTCGGCTCCGACGGCCTTGGCGCCACCCGAGCGGTCGAGCCACTCCGAGAAGGCTTCTCCCGGCGAGCGCTGCTCGGCAAAGCGGCCGACGACTCGGACGGTCGCTTCCGCGGCCGCCTTGGCAGGCAGCCGGGTCGCCTTGGCGCCGAACTCGATCTGCTCCTGGCCGACGTGACCGCCGAGCAGCATCTGGTATCCGGGCGCCGAACGCCCGTGGGCCCGCCGCTCGGCACCGAAGAAGCCGATGTCGGAGATGTGATGCTGTCCGCACGAGTTGGTGCAGCCGGAGATGTTGATGCGGATCCCGCCGACGTCGGCGAGCCCGGCCTCTTCGAGGGCCCGGCCGATGTCGTTGGCGAGGCCGCGTGACTGGGTGACCGCGAGGTTGCAGGTGTCGGCGCCGGGGCAGGCCACGACGTCGCGGGCGAGCTCCGCGCCTGCTTCGGCCATGCCGATCTCATCGAGGCGCTCGTACACCGAATCGAGATCGTCTTCGCGCAGGTCGCGGAAGACGACGTTCTGACGGTTGGTGAGCCGCACGTCGGCGCGGACGTCGCGTTGGATGGCGGCCAGGGCGCGGAACTGCTCACTCGTGACGTCGCCGATGCGGGCATAGGCGACCGCCGAGACGGTTCCCTTCGCAACGCCGCGTATGACGTTGGCTTCCTTCCAACGTCCCCGGTGGTCGGTGCGGCGCAGCTGGACGCCGACCCCGACGGTCGTCGGCGTGATGTCGGTGCTGACGCCTGCGGGCGCGTCGCCGTGCTGCTCGACGATGGCGGGCACACCGCCCGGCCACGTGGACGATCCGAGCAGGAGCTTGCGCTCCTTGAGGATGCGCTCGCGCAGCTCGTCCATGCCCATCGTGTCGACGAGCCACTTCATACGGGCCCGCAGCTTGTTGTCGCGGTTGCCGTGGTGGTCGAACGTGCGGAGGATCGCTTCGATGGTGGCGAGCAGGTCCTCTCGGGACGTGAAGTCCTCGAGCGCCTGCGCGGGGTGCGGGTTCGCGCCGAGGCCTCCGGCTACAAAGACGCGGAACCCGGGCTCGACCGTTCCGTCGCCGGCGGGACGGTTGACCGCGATCACGCCGACGTCGTTGAACATCGCCTGGCCGCAGTCGGTGACGCAGCCCGAGAAGTTGATCTTGAACTTGCGCGGGAGCCGCTGCGCCAACGGGTTGTGCACGAAGTGCTGGTAAGCAGCTTCGGCCCACGGGCTGATGTCGAGAACCTCGAACGGGCAGGCGCCGGCGAGGTGGCAGCCCATCACGTTGCGGACGGTGTCTCCGCACGCCTCGCGCGTGGTCAGGCCGACCGAGGCCAGTTCGCGGAGCAACTCCGGGATCCGCTCGAGGTCGACGAAGTGGAACTGGATGTTCTGCCGGGTGGTGATGTGGCCCCAGCCCCGGGAGTACTTGTCGGCCACATCCGCGAGCTTCTCGAGTTGGTGCGGTCCGATGGATCCGTGGGGCACCTTCACCCGCACCATCTGGTTGTGGCCGCCTTGACGCTGACCGTAGATGCCGTTGTTGAGCCGGAAGATCTTGAAGGCATCCTCGTCGATCTCGCCCGCCAGGTAGCGGGGGAGGATTGCCTCGAACTTCGCGATGTCTTCTTCGAGCTCCTGGGCCATCGTCTTGCGGCCGTCGATCTTGATCTCGAGCTTGGTGACGTTGTCGAACTCTGTCTCTACAGGGTTCAGGATGTCGGTCATGTGCGCCCCCACGGGTAAATCCCGAGTATTCCGATCAAGTACTCGGAGTTTGTCTAGCAAAACCCGAGTATCCAGATCAAGTTTTCCAGGAATTCCCCATGATGATCCGCCCATAGCGGCACGAATGGTGTGCTGATGCCGGCGGACGGCAGCGGCGAGTGGGCCTGAGGGCGGCGTCAGCCGCGCAGCAGTTCCGCGACGCGGTAGGCCAAGTCGAGCGACTGGCGGGCGTTGAGCCGGGGGTCGCACACCGTGGTGTAGTGGGTGTCGAGGTGGTCTTCGAGGATCTCCTCGGCACCGCCCAGGCACTCGGTGACGTCGTCGCCGGTCAGCTCGACGTGGACCCCGCCGGGCCACACGCCTGCGGCGCGGCAGGCGGCGAAGAACTCGCCGAGCTCGGTGAGGATGAAGTCGAAGTGACGGGTCTTGCGCCCGTTCGGGCTCGAGAAGGTGTTCCCATGCATGGGGTCACAAGCCCACACGACGGGATGTCCGCTTTCGCGCACCGCGCGCATGATCGGAGGGAGGACGTCGGCGGCTGTGCCGGCACCCATCCGCGTGACGAGCGTGAGACGCCCCGGGATGCGCTCGGGATCGAGACGCTCGCAGATCGCCACCGCCTCGTCGGGCGTCGTGGTCGGACCGAGTTTGCAGCCGATCGGGTTCTTGATCCCGGCGGCGAACTCGAAGTGGGCGCCGTCGAGTTGCCGGGTGCGCTCACCCACCCATACGAGGTGGGCCGAGCAGTCGTACCAGTCGTCGGTGAGGGAGTCCTGCCGGGTGAGGGCTTCCTCGTAACCGAGGAGCAGGGCCTCGTGGCTCGTCCAGAAGTCGACCTGTTTGAGGTTGGCATCGCCTTCGAGGTCGATGCCGCAGGCCCGCATGAACCGGAGGGCCCGATCGATCTCGCTGGCGATGGCCTCGTAGCGTTGACCCTCGCGGCTTGAAGCGACGAACTGCTGGTTCCATGCGTGCACCTGGGAAAGGTCGGCGAAGCCACCTTTGGTGAAGGCCCGCAGGAGGTTGAGCGTGGATGCCGCCTGGTGGTAGGCGGCCACGAGGCGGTCGGGGTCGGCAACCCGTGCTGCCGCGGTCGGCGTGTCGTCGTTGACGATATGGCCCCGGAAGACAGGTAGGTCGACGTCGCCGACGCGCTCGGTCGGCGAGCTCCGAGGCTTCGCGAACTGGCCCGCGATCCGCCCGACCTTGATCACGTGTACCCCCGAGCCGTAGGTGAGCACCACGGCCATCTGGAGGATCACTTTCAGCTTGTCGCGGATGCTGTCCGCCGAGAAGTCGTTGAAGGACTCGGCGCAGTCGCCTGCCTGCAGCAGGAAGGCGCGACCCGCGGCTACCTCGGCAAGGTTGGTCATCAGGTCGCGTGCCTCACCCGCGAAGACCAGGGGCGGCAGGGTGGCGATGTGCTTCAAGGCGCGTTCGTAGGCTTCAGGGTCGGGCCACTCCGGCTGCTGGGCCGCGGGCAGATCCCGCCACGAACGAGGCGACCAAGGCACAACTCAATAGCCTACGGGCTGACGGACGGAAAGAGGCATTCGATTTGGATCAACCGTCGACCGCGCTTCACACCGACCACTACGAGTTGACGATGGTCGATGCCGCCCTGGCCGCAGGCGTTGCCGACCGGCATGTGTGCTTCGAGGCATTCGCGCGCAAGCTGCCTCCAGGGCGGCGCTACGGGGTGGTCGCGGGCGTCGAGCGGATCGTCGAGGCGATCGGAAGCTTCCGCTTCGGCGACCGCGAGATCGCCTACCTCCGGGAGCGCGGATTTCTGCGGGACGAGACGATCGCCTGGCTCGCCGACTACCGGTTCTCGGGCGACGTAACCGGCTACCGCGAGGGCGACCTCTACTTCCCGGGCTCTCCCGTCGTCACCGTCGAAGGGGGCTTCGCGGAGTGCGTGATGTTGGAGACCGTCGTCTTGTCGATTCTCAATCACGACTCGGCGGTCGCGTCCTCCGCCGCACGGATCGTGCATGCCGCCGGAGGGCGGCCGGTCATCGAGATGGGAGGACGGCGCGTCCACGAGGAGGCCGCCGTCGCGGCCGCACGGGCCGCGTGGCTGGTCGGCTTGGGGCCGACGTCGAACCTGGAGGCGGGGCGGCGCTACGGCGTGCCCACCGCGGGCACGTCCGCGCACGCGTTCACGCTGCTGCACGGCGAAGATAGACCCGCCTTCGACAACCAGGTGGCGACGGTCGGCTCGGGGACCACCTTGCTCGTCGACACCTTTGACATCCCTCACGGGATCCGCGCCGCGGTGGCCGCCGGCGGCCCCGAGCTGGGGGCCGTCCGGATTGACTCCGGCAATCTCATCGAGGAGGCGGTACGGGCGCGGGAACTCCTCGACGAACTTGGGAACCCCAACACGGGCATCGTGGCGAGCGGCGACCTCGATGAGCACAGCATCGCGGCGCTCGCGGACTGCCCGGTAGACGTCTACGGCGTCGGTACGGCGGTTGTGACGGGCTCCGGCGCTCCCACCGGCCTGCTCGTGTACAAGCTCGTTGCGCGCCGCGACGACCAAGGGGAGGTGATCCCGATCGCGAAGACATCCGTCGGCAAGTCGGGTGTGGCGGGGCAGAAGTGGGCATGGCGTCGCCTCGACGGCGACGGCCACGCCGTCGAGGAGCTCACCCGGGGCAGTGCGGTCCCGCCCGAGGTGGACGGCTCGCGCTTGCGTGCCCTTCAGGTGCCGCTCGTCGTCGGCGGCGTCGCCCAGCCGCTCCCATCGCTCGACGCCGCGCGGGCCTTCCATCGGGAGGCCATGGCCGAGCTCACGCCCGAACACCTCGCCATCGACGACGGTCCCCCCGCCCTGACGGTCCGCCACACCGCCACCCCGCCCACCACCCCACCACCCCGCCGAACTTGAGGCAATAACGAACGGAATTCGTTCGTTATTGCCTCAAGTTCGGTCGATCAGGGGTCGCCAGCGGTAGGGGATCTGGTCGGAGAGGGCGATCACCGTTGTCGTCCGGGCGATTCCGTGCACCTCGAGGATGTGGTTGAGCACGTCCTGGAGGTGTTCGTGGGTGCGCGCCACCACCCTGCAGTGCAGGTCGCCGGCGCCGGTGATCACCTGCACCTCGAGCACCTCGGGTATGGCGCGGAGGTGGTCGACGACATCGGCAAGCCGGCCTTGGGCGATCTCGAGTGTGCTGAAGGCGAGCACGTCGTAGCCGAGAACGCGGAGATCGAGCTCGGGCCCGTACCCCCGGACTATGCCGCGGTCGCCCAGCTTGTCGAGGCGGGCCTGCACCGTGCCGCGAGCCACGCCGAGCTCGCGGGACAGCTGGAGCACGCCTGGTCGCGTGTGATCGCCGACGACGGCGAGGAGGCGCGCGTCGAGGGAGTCGACGGGGTTCCCGTCGTCGTCTGGGCTGGACAACATGTTCAGATCGTACCGCGGTTGCGCCTACTCGCTCGACAATATGTTCAGTCACTGGGCGGTCCGTTGACTAGTTAGCCCAGAAGGGCGTTGACTTATGTCACAGCCTGTGCAGTACCACCCGTCTCCTGGGAGGCCGCCGTGACCGACACCTTGACCGCTCCTGCCGCGCCCACCACCTTCATGCAGGGGTGGGATCACATCGAATGGTGGGTCGGCAACGCGCGCCAGATGGCCCACTACCTCGCGTCCGCTTTCGGCTTCGAGTGTGTGGCGTACGCAGGGCCCGAGACCGGGCGACGCGACCAGGTTTCTTACGTCCTCGACCAGGGCGGCATCCGCTTCGTGGTGACCGGCGCGACCGGTCCCGAGGGCGCGATCGTCGCCCACCGAGATCTCCACGGCGACGGAATCCGTGACCTCGCCATCGCCGTCTCGGACGCACCAGCCGCCTACGAGGCCGCCCTCGCTCGAGGAGCGGTCGGACTCCGTCCTCCGTTCGTCGAGGAGGACAGCCACGGACGCATCGTCCAGGCGACCATCGCCACCTATGGCGACACGCAGCACACCTTCGTCGACCGCAGCGAGTACTCGGGTCTGTTCCTCCCGGGCTTCACCGACGACAACTTGCCGCCCCGGCCGTGCGGTCCCGAGGTCGGCCTGCACACGGTCGACCACTGCGTGGGGAACATCGACAAGGGCGTGCTCGACCAATGGGTCGGCTTCTACGAGAAGACACTCGGCTTCGACGAGCTCCTCCACTTCGACGACACCGAGATCGCCACTGAGTACTCGGCGCTGATGTCGACGGTGGTGTGGGACGGCAGCAAGGTGGTGCTGCCGCTCAACGAACCCGCGGACGGACGTAAGAAGAGCCAGATCCAGGAGTTCCTCGACTTCTACGGCTCGCCCGGAGTGCAGCACATTGCCATGCGCACCGACGACATCGTCACCGCCGTCGCGGCCATGCGGGAACGGGGCGTCCGCTTCCTGCGGGTGCCCTCGACCTACTACGACGACGTGCGGCAGCGGCTCGGCGACCTCGACCTGCCGTGGGAGGTTCTGGCCGAGCTCGGCATCCTCATCGACCGCGACCAGGACGGCTACCTGCTGCAGATCTTCAGTGAGATGGTCACCGACCGTCCCACGTTCTTCTTCGAGATCATCCAACGCGAGGGCGCCAAGGGCTTCGGAGCCGGCAATTTCAAGGCGCTCTTCGAGGCCATCGAACGGGAGCAGGAGCGGCGCGGCAACCTGTAGGGCATGACCCAGCCGTTCCGCTTCGCTGTCCAGACGTCGAACGCTGCCACCGGCAAGGAGTGGCGCGACCTCGCTCGCAAGGTGGAGGACCTCGGGTACTCGACCCTCTTCATCCCGGACCACTTCGGCGACCAGTGGGGACCACTCGTCGCCATGACGGTCGCGGCCGAGGCCACCAGCCGTCTCAACGTCGGCACGCTCGTGTTCGACAACGACTACCGGCACCCCGTGGTTCTCGCCAAGGAGATCGCAACCCTCGACCTCGTCAGTGAGGGCAGGGTCGAGTTCGGCCTCGGCGCCGGGTGGATGGTCAGCGACTACGACCAGTCGGGTATCGCGCTCGATCCTCCCGGCATTCGCATCGACCGCATGGTGGAGTCCCTCCATGCCATGAAGGCGATGTGGGCCGAGGGCAAGGCAGACCTCGAGGGGCGCCACTACACGATCCGCGGCGCCGAAGGAACGCCCCGACCGGTCTCCTCGCCCTACCCCAAGGTCGTGATCGGGGGTGGCGGCAAGCGCGTCCTGTCGATCGCGGCGCGCGAGGCCGACATCGTTGGCGTGAACCCGAGCCTCGCGAGCGGCGCGATCGGCGCGGAAGTCGCGCAGTCTTCGAAGGCGGAGCGGTTCCGGGAGCGGATCGACTGGATCAAAGCCGCCGCCGGCGATCGGTTCGGCGATCTCGAACTACAGCTCAACACCTTCGTGGTGAACGTCACCGACGATCGCCGCGGCGTCGCCGAGATGCTCGCGGGTGGCTTCGGCCTCACGGTGGAGGAAGCCCTCGAGGTGCCGCTCGCGTTGGTCGGGTCCGTCGAAGACATCTGCGAGCAGTTGCGGGAACGCCGGGAGACGTACGGGTTCAGCTACATCGTTGTGCACCAGGGCGAGATCGAGGCGTTCGCCGAGATCGTCGCGCGCCTCGCCGGTACCTGAGCTCCGAGCGCGGCCTTGCTGTTGGTCGCTTACTGTTGGTCGTCGACCTCGATGTTGATCGAGCCGGTCTCGGCGCGATGCCAGATTGTCCGCTGCGGGAACGGGATCTCGATGCCGATCTCGTCGAAGGCGCGCTTGAGGCGACGGCGCAGCTCCCGGCCCGTCCTCCACTGCTCGAGGGGCATCGTCTTCAGGACGAGGCGGATCGCGATGCCGCTGTCGCCGAAGTTGTTGACGCCCCACACCTCGGGCTCCTCGACGATCACCGACGACCACTCCCCGTCGCGCCACATGTTGACGGCGGTCTGACGCATCACCTCGCTGGCCACGTCGAGGTCGGTGTTGTAGGCGACTTCGACGTCGAGGACGACGCGCGCCCACTGCTGGCCGAAGTTGCCGATGCGGTCGATCGAACCGTTAGGTATGTGCCAGACGACGCCGTCGAGGTCGCGCACCCGCGTGATGCGTAGCGTGACGGCTTCCACTACGCCTATCGCGGACCCCACCTGGATGATGTCGCCCACGCCGTATTGGTCCTCCATCAGCATGAAGATGCCGGACAGAAAGTCCTTCACCAGGCTCTGTGCCCCGAAGCCCAGCGCGACGCCGGCGATTCCGGCTCCGGCGATGAGGGGACCCAACTCGATGCCGATCTGACCGAGCACCATGAGGATCGTGATGCCCCACACGGTGAATGTCGCGATGCTCCTCAGCAGGGCGCCGATCGTGTCGGCCCGCTGGGCGGCGCGGAGGCTGGACTCACCTCCTTGGGCGAGGAGCGCCTCGGGCGCGATCTCGCGGACCGCACGCAACCGGCTGCGGACCCGCTCGCCCCTCATGCTGGCCACCGAGCGCTTGATGACGCGGTGCAGCACCCGGTTGATGATGAACGCGAGTACCAGGATGAGCAGCACGGTCGCGGGCCGCACGATGAGGGTGTCGGACAGACTGGCCAGCAGCTCGTTCTCCGTCCACCGGAAGATCAGGCGGCAGATCGTCCCGGCATCCTCGGGTGGACCGCATGCCTCGATCTCCTCGGGTGTCGGCGTGGCCTGGGCCAGAACGCTCAGCATGGAAGCGATCCTCCTGCAGTAGTGACGCGGGGAACGGCGAGCCTCACCCGTAGACTCCGGACGTGCCTGGGCGACCCGAGCGTGTCGGTGTGTTCGGGGGCACCTTCGACCCTATCCACAACGGTCACGTCGCCGTGAGCGTGAACGCCCGGCATGCCCTCGGGCTCGACCGGGTCTTGCTGATGGTCGCAAACCGTCCATGGCAGAAGGTCGGTCAGCGGCCGCTCACCGACGCCCCGACGAGACTGGCGATCGCCGCGGCTGCAGTCGAGGATGTCGACGGCGTAGACGTGTCGTCGCTCGAGATCGATCGCGGCGGCGACACCTACACCGCCGACACCCTGGAACAGCTCGCGGCCGCGTCGCCTTGCGATCTCTTCCTCGTGCTGGGCTCCGATGTGGCGGCCGAGCTCGGCACGTGGCGGCGGGTAGAGGTAATCCGCGACCTTGCCACTCTGGCGCTCGTCGACCGCCCCGGTGCGTCCCGCCCCGACCTGCCCGGCTGGCGCGTGAAGAACGTCACGGTGCCGCAGCTCGCCATCTCCAGCACCGAGCTGCGAGACCGGGCTCGAGCCGGTCTGCCGCTCGAGGGGCTCACGCCCGGGCCGGTCGTCCGCGAGATCATCGGTCGCGGTCTGTACGCTGAAGGCGGATGACAGCGGCGATGCGCGAGGAATGGGGACAGCCACAGGGCGAACCTCCCCGCCTCATCGAGGTCACCCCCCAACGGCGGCCTCCTGGTTGGGCCCTCTTGGCGGTCTTCCCGCTCGCGGTGGCCTTGACCGTGTTTGCGATCGGTGGCGCCAACGGCCGCGCGCCAACCGCGGTGCGGATTGAGGTACGGGACGCCTCCGGCGATCTGGCGCGCGCAGGGCAGGTGGCCGATCGGCTGACCGCCGCTGGCATGCGCGTCGTTGTCCTGCGCGCTGCCGAGGGCGGAACGGCAGTGCAGAGACCGACGAGGGCTACCACCGAGATCCGCTACCGCGGTGATTCGCAGGAAAGCTTCTCGCGAGCAAACGCCGTGCGGAGGGCGGTCGGAACGGGCACCATCGTGCGGTCGTCCCGTGTTGTCGACGGCGTCGACGTGATCCTCGTAATCGGAAAGGATGTGCAGAACGAGTGATGACCATGCCACGGACCTTCGGTCTCGACGACGTCCGCCACTGGGTGGCGGTCGCGGCCCAAGCGGCCGACGACAAGAACGGAGTCGACACCATCGCCCTCGAGGTGGGGGAGGTCCTGGCAATCACCGACGCCTTTGTCATCACGTCGGCGCCCAATGACCGCCAGGTGCGCACGATCGCCGAGGAGGTCGAGCGTCGCCTCAAGGCAGAAGGTGGACCGATTCCTCGCGCCATCGAAGGACTCGATGACGCGCGCTGGGTGCTGATCGACTACGGCGACTTCGTCGTGCATGTCTTCGGCGACGAGACGCGGGACTACTACGACCTTGAGCGGCTCTGGCTCGACGCGCCGCGACTCGACTGGGCCGAAGAGCTCGCCCGAACCTGACGGCTGTCCGGCTTGACGGGTTAGTCCGTAAGTCGTAACTTACCGTTCGTGAGTACTTACGGACGAGCCGACGGTGTGTGGGACGCGATGGCCGACCGCACCCGCCGGACCATCGTCGAACGCCTGGCGGAACGGCCTTGGGCGGTCGGCGAATTGGCCGAGCTGCTCCCGGTGAGCCGGCCTGCGGTCTCGCAGCATCTGAAGGTGCTCAAGGCTTCCGGTCTCGTCGATGACGAGACGGTCGGGACGCGGCGGATCTACCGGCTCAATCCGGCCGGCGTGCAGGCACTTCGGGACCAGCTCGACACCTTCTGGAACCGTGCCATGGCCAACTACGAAGCGACGATCGAGGACAACTCCACGGAGGAAGAGATATGACTCAAGCAACCGACACTGTGGTCCGTAAGGAGATCGTGGTCGAGGCGCCGATCGAACGTGCCTTCGACGTGTTCACCGATCGCTTCGGGGACTTCAAGCCACGCGAGCACAACCTGTTGGGAGCGCCTATCACCGAGACCACTTTCGAGGGCCGCGTGGGCGGCCACATCTTTGACCGGGCCGAGGACGGTAGCGAGTGTCGCTGGGCCCGTATCCTCGCCTATGAGCCCCCGAATCGGGTTGTGTTCAGCTGGGACATCTCTCCGACCTGGCAGCTGGAGCCCGACCACGCGAGCACGAGCGAGGTCGAGGTGCGCTTCGTCGCCGAGGCAGCGGATCGGACTCGGGTCGAGCTCGAACACCGCAATCTTGACCGCCACGGCGGGGGCTGGGATGCGGTCTACCGCGGGGTCGACGGCGACGGGGGATGGCGGCTATACCTCGCCAGGTACGCCGTACTCATCGGCTCGTAGACGATGAGATGTCCCGCGCGTGATAGATGGAGGCACTGTGAGAGTCGAGTACACCAAGTGGGATGGTCGACGCCACTGGCACTTCGACCTTGACCATCTCGGGGAAGACGATCACGGACTCTGGCTCGCGGCGCGGAAGGGCTGCCCGCTCCAACGGGGCGACGAGCCGCCCATCGTCGAGCAAAGCGGCTCGGTCTGCCTCGTTCCTACAGCTGGCGACTGGATCGCCTACTTCATCGCCAGCGGAGACGTCGAGATCTACATCGACGTGACGAACACACCGCAGCGATCAGACGAGAAGATCGAAGCAATCGACATGGACCTCGATGTCGTGCGGTGGCGTGACGGCCGAGTTCTCATCGACGACGAGGACGAGTTCGAAGAGCATCGCGAACTCTTCGGCTATCCACCGGAGGCTGTTGAGGCCGCTCGAGCGACGACGTCGCTTTTGGTCGACCACGTCACGAGCCGCGCCGAGCCCTTCGACCGCGCCGCGGCTGGCTGGCTCCGTCAGCTCTGACCAGCCTGAGACCCTCCTCCGCGGCTGCTCGCCGCGTCTACATTGGGCGTGCCGCGCCCGGCCCGCGGCGCACCTCGGTTCTGCATGCCTCTATCTACTCGAGGTTGGTGTCGAAGCGGTACAGCAGTCGGTACCAGCGGTCTATCGATGGGTCATAGGTGACTCCGTAGGCATCGAGGAATCGCTCGCGTTCGCCGGCAATGGCATTCCCCGGCCGGCGAATGCTCCCTAAGCAAGCCGCGAGGTCCCACCACGGGTCGCCGGCACCCAAGTCGCCGAGATCCACGAATCCAGCTATCCGGTCACCGTCGATCAAGACGTTGGGAAGGCAGGCGTCTCCGTGCACCACGACGGGAGTTGGCTTCGGTGGCCGGGTTGAGAGCAGTTCGCGGTAGACGTCGGCGGCCGGGCGCATCGTGTCGCGCTCGTTATCCCACACCTCATATGTGGCTGTAGCCAACGACTGCTCGGCCGCCTTCAAGAGGCTGTCGGTCGAAGTGTCGAATGGACACGTATCGGCGGGAAGAGCGTGGACCAGTTGCCAGGCTTCGGCCAGAAGGTCGGCGACGAGTGCGGTGTCGGGATTGGCCTCGCGATCAGAGGCTGGTGCGCCCGGAATGGTCTCGGTCACCAGCACGTCGGTTTCGCCCGGAACGAAGTCGACGACGTTCGGTACCGGCAGTCGCCCTTGACACCACACGAGCCGGTCGTACTCGCGGGTTAGCGATGGGCCCCGCTTGACGAACAGGTCGGGACGATCGCGGTGGGTGAGCCGGTGCACAGAGGAGCGCGCGTAGTCGTTGGGCCACCACTCCTCTTCGACGTAGTCGTCGAGCCCAACCATTGGGTCAGCCAAGCGGTCGACAGGCGGCTTGGCAAGCCGTTTTTGCCGGGTGGTTGAAGGACCGGATTTCGTGTCGCACCTGTGTGGTTTGATGGGAACGTATGTTTGGCTTGTTGTCTGGGTTAGGGGGTTGATGGTTGTGGCTGTGGCCGAGTTGCCGGTTCGGAGTTTGTCCGAGGAGTTGGTGGAGGGGCGGCGGCGTCTCGATACCGAGGAGGCGTCGTGGTTGGAGTTGTTGGGCACCTTCGAGCGGGAGGAGTGGTGGGCTCTGGATGGTTATTTGACGTGTGTGGATTGGTTGGTGGATCGGTGCCGGATGGGCCGCTCCACTGGCTATGAGAAGTTGCGGATCGCAGCCGAGCTGCGCCGCCGACCTGCCCTGGCGGAGGCGTTTCGGGCGGGGGAGTTGTCGTATTCTCATGTGCGGTTGATCACCCGGATATCGGATCCTTTGGGTGAGATCGACGCGGTGTTGATCGATCTCGCCAAGGAGGGTTCGGTGCGGGATCTCCAACGCGCTATCCGCCACTATGAGTTGTTGGTGGATCAGGAACGCCCTCCTGGCCGGGACCGCGACTTTGAGCGGGGCTCCCATACCAAGGTGATCGGTCTGGGGATGAAACAGGCGCGGACGTCTCTGCCGGACGCGGAGATGGCCGAGTACGAGTCGATCCTCAAGGCGTTCCTGGATCTGTCCGCGGATGGGGCGGGGGAGACGGTCACCTGGGACGGCCGCCGCGCGGACGCGGTGATGGAGATGGCCCGCACCGCCCTCGCCGCCGCCGGCAAACGCGCCGCGGGCATCGACCGTTACATGACCCATGTGATGATCGATGTCGACACCCTCATCGGCGACGGCCCCGGCGTCGCCCGGTTGGCGGACGGGACGCCGATCGAGGCGGGCGCGGCGAGGGCGATGGCGTGTGATTCGGGGATCGTCGCCCACTTCGTCCGCAACGGCTACGAGCCGTTGGATGTGGGGCGGCGGATGCAGAGCTTCACCGTCGGTCAGCGGCGGGTGATCATGGCCCGCGACAACCACACCTGCCGCTACCCCGGCTGTGAACGCACCACCGTGGATTGCCATCATCTCGCCTGGTTCTCCAACGGCGGCCCCACCGCGGTCACCAACGGCATGGCGTTGTGTTCCCGTCACCACACCCGGATCCACAAACGCGGGTTCCGGATCGAAGGCGACGACGCCAACGGCACCCTCACCTTCTACCGGCCCGACGGGACCTTCGTCGGTTTCTCCGCCCCACCCGGCACCCTCCCCCGCCTCTAACCCCCACCCACTTTCTTGGCGGTGGTGGCAGGCGGGGCTCAAACGCGCTCCGACACCGGTCGAGGGCGGTCTGTCCAGGGAAAGCGGGCCGCGAAGGGCTCTCGAGGCCCATCGCAGCCCTTCGCGGCGACCTCGCCCGGTCGATTCACGTCCCCGACGGGCTGTCTCCGCGTGGAGACTCATCCACAGGCGAGGCCGACGACTTCCCGTGGACGTTCATGTCGACCTGGCGACGAGCAGCTCTCGGTGCTCGGTCGTCTCGATCCCTCGCTCACTCACGTTGTTAGCGAGCAGCCGGTTCACACCTTCGCAATGGCGCGCCGGATGAAAGTCCTCCGGCATGGGTGCGGCCTTCAGGAAGAACACGAGGGAGTCGAGGTCCTCGAAGGCGTAGCGGCCCTCGTACTCGTCGACGAATTCGATCGTCAGCCCCAGTTGCTCGAAGTCCGAAGCGAGATCAGCACAGCGACGAGGAGGCGGGTCCTCGTGGGCGAACTGGTCCCAGTTCGATCCCCATCCGAACGCATCGAAGATCGACTGCGTGTTGTGCCGCCCGACTTGCTGCGTGACGAAAGTGCCGCCCGGACGGAGCGCCCGTGCGATCTCTTCGGGATGGAACGAGGCGTGTCGATCAAGGATCAGGTCGAATGACTGGCCCTCGAATGGCAGCGCGGCGGAATCGCTCTCGACAACATGGGCGAGGCCGGTCAGGTTGGGGGCAGCGACCGAGGTCATCGGTCGCGAGTGGTCGACCGCTACGACGTTCTTCCACCCCACGTTGTCGATCAGGTGGCGGAGCACTTCGCCGCCACCTGTTCCGATGTCGAGCACCGCGGATGCCGAGCGCCCCACGGTGGCCACGACGTCCTCGTAGTCCCAGGGGGGATGGTCTCGGACGGCTTTCACCTTGGTGAAGTCCCAACCATGACGGGTGCCGACCCTGGCACTCGCCGCCTCGAGATCCGACACGCTCACCGCTCGAGCTAGCGCAGCCATGCGATGAGCCTCGCTTCTCGTCGCGCGGAAGACGACCGATTTCGATCCGTGGCTGCTCCGGGCTAGGTCCGCGGCGACCAAACTCGACTCGTTCGTTGACCGATTCGGACCCTTCGAGTACATTCGCCGTAGCGCTGGAACGAGGCCGCGCCGAGACTCGCCGGAAGGCTGGAAGCCACCTCCTCATCTGCGACTGCAGACCGTTCGCCTGTTGCGAGTCCGGGCGACGAGAATGAGGAGAACCAGTGCGAATCCTTCCGGACAACCCCAGCTTCGAGTTCCTGCGTCAGGAGGCCAAGGACCTTCTTGCCGCGATGCGCGAAACCGATCCGACGGCGGCGCTGTCGACAGCCCAGCGCGAGCTGGCGGTGCAGTACGGCTGCCGTTCGTGGTCGGCGCTTCGTGACGAAGTCGAGTGCCGTCGGGCGTCGTTGCCCGTTGCGCCCGAGGGCCTCGGTGATGCGCTCGCCGGCGCCTTCGGTCTCGGCCGGCTCACCTCGGCCCCGCAGCCGATTGCCTTCGATCCGATGGGCCGGACGTGGCGCCTACACACCACGGCGGGGCAGTGGATCGCGCGGCCCCAGTACCACTGGATGGGCAACGAGCAGGCCGAGCGCGGCGAACGCCTGCGCCTTGCGGCTGTCAGTGCCGGCGTGCTGTCGGCGTCGCCGCGACGGACGGTTGACGGTGGACTCGTGGCGTCCATCGACGAGACCCCGTGGCGTGTGGAGGAGTGGATGGACCTGGGGCCGGTTACCACCCGTCCCGTCGCTGCCGCGACGGCACGCGCGGTCGGGTCGTTGCTAGCCACTCTCCACCAGCTGGCCATCCCGTCCGATGTGCCGTTCCACACCTACACGACGACGCGCCGTCCGCTGTCGACCTGGCACGAGCTGATCGAGCGCGGCAAGAAGGCGGGGAAGGACTGGACGGATGATCTCGTCGCGCTGCTGCCGGGCATCGAAGAGGTCTACGCGGTGCCCGATCCTTCCTTCGACGGCACGATCCTCGGGAACTGCCTGATCAATGAGGACAGTGTGCGGCTCGGCCATCGTGGTGAACTCGTGATCACCGAGTGGGGCTTCACCGGGGCGGTAACGCCCCCGCTCGAGTTCGCGAGCGTGCTGACCCACCTCGTCTTCAGGCCGTCCATCAACGTCGTCGCGGCGCGCGCGTTCGCGGCTGGCTACCGAGAGGTCGCAGGAAGGGTCCCCGAGCTCGACCGGTCGTCGTTCCTGTTCGAGATCGGCGGCTGGTGCAACTGGACGTGGAATCAGCTCTGCGAGTCGATTGACCCTCGCGACGCTGACCATGCCTGGTTGGCCGATCACGAGGGCAGGGGCTCGCTCGCCCAGCCGATGACGGTAGAGGCCCTCGATGGCCTCATCGACGCGGTCACCGGGGGAGTCGAGAGCGAGCGCGTCTGAATCCTGCCGGGGTCCGCGCCAGCGCTTCGGTGGGTGCCTCACGTCACGGTGTGGCGAGCACTTCTCCGTGCAGAACGGCGAACCAGCCATCCGGTTGATCAGCCCAGAGCCGGAACGCATCGGCCATCTTCGCGAGTTCCGCACTCGTTGCATGTCCGCCATCGACCGCCTGGCTCGCGAAGTCCGACGACACCACCCGGTCGGCCCAGAGGCTTCCCCACCAGTGCCGATCGTGGTCTTCGCTGAAGCACCACACCGAAGCACCGGCGCGTACTTCGGAGAATCCCGCTTCGCGGGCCCATCGCTTCAGCCGTCGACCCGCGTCGGGCTCCGCGCCGTTGTCCCTCGCGACGCTGCGGTAGGTGCGAAGCCATGCGGATAGCCACTCGTCCTCCGGGGCCCAGGTGAAGGCCTCGTAGTCGCTGTCGCGCACGGCGACGATGCCACCGGGTCGACAGACCTGGCGCATCTGTCCCAGTGCGTCGACCGGCTCTGAGAGGTGCTGGAGTACTTGGTGCGCGTGAACGACGTCGAAGCGACCGTCGCCGACGTCTCCGACGTCGAGTGAGTCGAGTGAGTAGACATCCCCGACGGCGAACGTGACGTTGTCAGGGAGGTCATCGGCGGCCGCGGCGGCCTCGATGACCTCGGCGCTGCGGTCGATGCCGACCACAGGAGCGGGCGCGACCAGTCGGGCCAGGTCGATCGTGATCGTTCCCGGGCCGCAACCGACGTCGAGGACGGCCATGCCCGGACGCAGCTTCGGCAGGAGGTAGGCGGCGGAGTTCTCGGCCGTGCGCCAACGATGCGACCTCAGCACCGACTCGTGGTGGCCATGGGTGTAGACGTCGTCAGGCACGCCCCGATCCTTCCACCGCGGCTGTGCCGGCCGAAGTGACCGCCGGCACGGGATGTTGTGGAGCTGAGGGGATTCGAACCCCTGACCTCTTCCATGCCATGGAAGCGCGCTACCAACTGCGCCACAGCCCCGGACCAGAGGAGCCAGGGTAGCAACTCACCGGTGGTGGGCTACGCCGCCTCGCGTCGGTGGAGTTCGTGTCCCTTACGATGAGCGGTCGTATGGCAGCCGAGACCTATGACCCGCAAGCCGTCGAAAAGAAGTGGCAGGACCACTGGGCGAGCGAGGGCACCTACGAGATCGACAACGACGATCCCCGCGACCCCTTCTACGTCCTCTGCATGTACCCGTATCCGAGCGGTCCCGCGCACATGGGTCATGTCCGCAACTACACCTTCGGCGACCTGATCGTCCGCTACCGGACGATGAACGGCTACGGGGTCCTCAGCCCCATCGGGTTCGACTCTTTCGGCCTCCCCGCCGAGAACGCGGCCATCAAGACCGGCGTGCATCCCCGCACGTTCACCGACGAGCGGATCGAGGAGTTGACGAGCAGCCTCCGCGGGCTGGGTGTCGGCTACGACTGGCGGCGGGTGGTGAAGAGCCACGATCCCAGCTACATCCGGTTCACCCAGCTGCTGTTCCTCCGGTTCCTCGAGGCGGGCCTCGCCTACCGGGCCAACGCCGCGGTGAACTGGTGCCCCGGCTGTCATACCGTGCTCGCCAACGAACAGGTGCTTCCTGACGGCACCTGTGAACGGTCGGGCGACGTGGTCACCAAGCGCGACCTCGAGCAGTGGTTCTTCCGGATCACCGCCTATGCCGAGGACCTCCTCGACGGCCTCGGCGCCCTCGACTGGCCGGAGCGGGTCAAGGTCATGCAACGCAACTGGATCGGTCGCAGCGAGGGCGCCGAGTTCAACCTTCCCGTGAACGACCGAGACGACCTCTCGATCCGGGTTTTCACGACACGTCCCGACACCAGCTTCGGGATGACTTACGCCGTCCTGGCGCCCGAGCACCCGTTGGTGCCCGAGCTCACCACCGACGACCGGCGCGAGGCAGTCGACGCGTTCGTCGAGGAGGCGACTCGTGCCACCGAGCTCGACCGGCTGTCGACGGAGGGTCCGCTCGAGAAGCGGGGCGTCTTCACCGGCAGCCACGCGGTCAATCCGTTCACGGGCGAGCCGATCCCCATCTATCTCGCCGACTACGTGCTGATGACCTACGGAACGGGAGCGATCATGGCCGTTCCGGGAGAGGACCAGCGCGACTGGGACTTCGCCCGGATCCACAGTCTTCCGATCATCCGCACGGTGCAACCGCCCGACGATTGGGACGGCGAGGCCTACACCGGCGACGGCGTCAAGATCAACAGCGACTGGCTCGACGGCATCGCCGACATCCCTACCGCCAAGGCGCGCTCCATCGAGTGGCTCGAAGCCAATGGCCACGGCGAACGCAAGGTCAACTTCCGCCTCCGCGACTGGCTCGTCAGCCGTCAGCGCTTCTGGGGTTGCCCCATCCCGGTCGTCCACTGCGCGGCCTGCGGTGTCGTCCCAGTGCCGGAGGACGAGTTGCCCGTCGTGGCACCCGACGACGTCGAGTTCCGGCCGACGGGCGAGTCGCCGTTGAAGTTCCATGAGGGGTTCCGATCGGCCCAGTGTCCGAAGTGCGGCGGCTCCGCCGAGCGCGAGACCGACACGATGGACACCTTCGTCGACTCGTCGTGGTACTTCCTGCGCTTCTGTGATCCGTGGAACGAGGACGTGCCCTTCGACCCTGCGGCCGCCGAGCGGTGGATGCCGGTAGATCAGTACATCGGGGGGATCGAACACGCGATCCTCCACCTGATGTATGCCCGGTTCTTCACTCGGGCCATCGCCGACGTGGGATTGGCGCCGGCATCGCTGCGGGAGCCATTCGAGCGGCTCTTCACCCAAGGCATGATCCGCATGGGCGGCACCAAGATGTCGAAGTCGAAGGGCAACCTCGTGGCGCCGTCGCGCTACCTCGACTCGGTCGGCGCCGACGCGCTACGCCTCTTCCACCTTTTCGTGGGCCCGCCGGCCGAGGACGTCGACTGGAGCGACCAGACCGACGAGATCGTCGAGGGCTGCGCCCGGTTCCTACGCCGCGTCTGGCGGCTGGTGATCGACCCGGCCGCGACTCCGGCGCCGGCCGATCCGGTCGCGGTCGACCGGGCCGCCCACCGCCTCATCGATCGGGTCAACGATGCCTACGAGAAGTGGTCCTACAACACCGCCGTAGCCGCCCTCATGGAGTTCACCAACGTTCTCTACAAAGAGGGTGCGACCGAGTTCGCCGTCGACTCGCTACTGCTGCTGATGGCTCCGATGGCGCCCCATATCAGCGCTGAGCTCTGGGAGCGCCGCCACGGCGACCACGTCCACGAGCAGCGCTGGCCTCAGGCCGACCCCAGCATGCTCACCCTCGAGTCGGTCACCCTCGTCGTTCAGGTCAACGGCAAGGTGCGGGACCGCCTCGATGTGGCTCCTGACATCGACGCCGGCGAGGCCGAGCGTCTGGCCCTCGCGTCTCCTAAGGTGGCCCAGCAGCTCGCAGGCGCGGCGCCCAAGAAGGTCATCGTCCGCCCGCCGAAGCTCGTCAACCTCGTCGTTTGAGGCTGTAACCGGCCAAAACGGAACATTTTTTCCCGTTTCTGCGGCAAGATCGGCATTCTTCCGGTAACCCCCGGGCATGGAGCGGGGTCGAACCAGCGTGACTGCAGCGCAGCCCTCTTTCAGCCTGCCCGCGCGGATCGAGCGGGCCACCGACCGCGGCCACGGGATCACCTTCGTCACCGGCGGGGATCCCGACGAGGTCAGCTGGTCTCAGCTCCACTCGGAGGCGCGCGCCGTCGCCGCCAACCTCCAGAGCCGGGGGATCTCCCCCGGCGACCACGTGGCTCTCCTCGGGCCGACGTCGCGGCCGCTCGTCACCGCCATCCAGGCGGTGTGGCTTACCGGCGCCACCGTGGTCGTCCTGCCGCTGCCCATGCGGCTCGGCTCCCTCGACGACTTCGTCGTGCAGACGCGTGCCCGTATCCGGAGCGCCGATACAGCCTTGGTGCTGGTAGACGGCGACCTGGCGGCCTTCATCGAGCCGACGCCGGAGGACCCGCCGCTCGTGGTGCTCTCCGACCTGATGCCGGGAGCGGGTCGGCCGACAGAACTCGACTTCAACGCGAAGGAGATCGACCCCCAGTCGCTCGCGATCCTTCAGTTCACGAGTGGTTCGACGAGCGACCCCCGCGGCGTGATGCTTCCGCACGCGACCGTGCTCGCCAACCTCGACGGCGTCGCGACCGCGGCCGAGCTCGATCCCGACGACGACGTCCTCGTCTCGTGGCTCCCGCTGTACCACGACATGGGCCTCATCGGTCTCCTCACGCTCCCGATGATCAGCGGCGCCCAACTGGTGCTGGGTGCGCCCCAGGACTTCATGGCGGCGCCCGCTCGGTGGATGCAGTGGATGAGCGACTACCGCGGCACGGCCACCGCCGGGCCCAACTTCTCCTACGCCCTCGCTGCACGAGCCCTGAAGCGCATGAGCGGGCTCGACCTGTCGCGCTGGCGGGTCGCGCTCAACGGAGCCGAGCCGGTCAACCCCACCACGGTCGCCGACTTCATCGAGGCGGGCGCTCCGTTTGGGTTCCGGCCCGGCGCCGCTTTCCCCGCATTCGGTATGGCCGAGGTCGCCATCGGCGGCAGCTTCCCTCCTCCTATGCGCGGCCTGGTGACCGACTTTGTCGATGCCGCCGCCCTCGAGAACCAGAACCGGGCCGTCCCGGTTGCGCCCGACGCGCAAAGTGCCCGCGGCCTCGCCCGGCTCGGCCGGCCCGTACCCGGGCTCGAGTTCAGGGTCTGCGATCCCGCGACCGGTGTCGTGCTGGTTGAACGCGAGGTCGGGGAGCTCGAGATCCGCGGGACATCGGTCACCCCGGGGTACTACAAGCATCCCGACGAAACTGCGGCCGCCTTCCACGACGGGTGGCTTCGCACCGGCGACCTCGCCTACCTCGTGGAGGGCGAGCTCGTGATCTGCGGTCGGATCAAGGACATGATCATCGTCGGTGGGCGCAACGTGTTCCCGCAGGACGTGGAGCGGGTCGTAGAAGACGTCGACGGCGTGCGCGCGGGCAATGTCATCGCCTTCGGTGTCGACGGCCACCGCGGCAAGGAAGGGCTCGTGGTCGTCGCGGAGACCAAGGAACCCGACGCCTCGTCACTGCGTGCCGCAGTCGCCGAGCGCATCCGGGCGTCGATCGGGCTCTCCGCGGGAGACATCGTGCTCGTTGGGCCCGGCACGATCCCCAAGACGTCGTCCGGCAAGCTGCAACGGTCGCTGTGCAAGACGCGATACCTGGGAGCCGAACTGCAACCTGTCGGCGTCTAGTCGGGCCGCTGATCGCGCAGGAAGCGCTCCAACTCCTCGGCGAGCTCGTCGCCGGTAGGCAGGTCGGCGAGGGAGATGCCGGTGTCGACCTGGGCGTCGTGCTGCTCTTCGAGGCGTTGCACTAGCGCCTGGTGCTCCGGATTGGCGGCGACGAGCTCGTCGACGTGATGGCGCACCCGTTCGGCGGCGCGTACGAGGTCGCTCGGATCGACATCGATCCCCGAGACGTGGTGGAGGCCGCGCAGCAGGGCGGCTGACGCGGCCGGATACGCCATTCGCGTCACGTAGTGGGGGACGCGCGCCCAGAGCCCCACCGCCGGGATGCCCGCGTGCGCGAAGGCCCGCTCGAGGGCGCCGTGGATCCCGGAGGGCACTTCGAGGGAGCCGGGCATGAAGCCGACCAGGGCGGCCAGCTCGTGGCTCGTCGCGGTGCTCGCCAGACCGACCGCACGCGTGTGCGGCACCGGCGCCGGGAATGCCCCCAGCCCGACAACGAGCCGCACTTCCCACCCTCGTACCAGTTCGACGACTGTGGAGGTGAACTCCTTCCACCGGTGGTCGGGTTCGGGACCGACGAGCAGGAGAACGTCCTGGCCGGCCTGGTCGGTCGCGGCGCGGAGATGGATTTCCGGCCAGTGCAGCCCGGTATTGACGCCGTCGACGATCCGCATGGTGGGACGTCGTGCGCGGAAGTCGAGGAGGACGTCGGCGTCGAACGTTCCGATGATTCGGGTGTCGAGTGCCTCGAGCAGCCGGGCGGTGGCCGTGGCGGCACCCGCGCCCGCATCGATCCACCCCTCCATCGCGAGAATCAACACCGGGTTGGTCGGCGGCGATCCGTCGTCGAGCGGAACGTAGAGCGACACCGTCAGCCCAACGCCTCGGCGGCGCGCTTGGATTGTTCGGCCAGGCGTACCACCGAGTTGGCGAAGCCCTCGTAGGCGGCACCGTCACGGCCCATGGCGCCCTTGGCGTATCGGGTGGCGACGCCGTCGAGGATCGCCGCCAGCTTGAAGTATCCGAAGGAGACGTAGAAGTCGATCTCTTCCACGTCGACTCCGGTCTTCTCCGCGTAGCGGGCCCGAAGATCAGCCTTGGCGGGGAAGCCCTCGAGTGTCGTGGCGCCCCCTCCGACCCCGACGCCTGCTGCGACGTCGTCGCGGTCGGTCCAATAGACCATGAGGAGGCCGATGTCGGCCAGCGGATCGCCGAGCGTGCAGATCTCCCAGTCGAGGACCGCGACCGCCTTGCCCGTATCCGGGTCGAGCATGGTGTTGTCGAGCCGGTAGTCGCCGTGGACGATCGTGGCTCGGCCCTGCTCGGGGATGCGCGCCTTGAGGAACTCGTACATCTCGTCCATGGTCGGCACTTCCCGCATCTTGGACTGCTGGAACTGGCCGTACCACCGGTTGAGCTGACGCTCGATGTAGCCCTCCTTGCGACCGAGATCGCCGAGGCCGACCTTGTCGGGCTCGACCGCGTGGATCTCGGCGAGTACGTCGATCAGTGACTCGCCGACCACCCGGCGCTGGTCGGGAGTGAGGCGTTCGGCCGCCTTGGCGTCGCGGATGATGAGGCCATCGACGAAGTCCATGACGTAGAAGGGAGCGCCGTTGACGGCCTCGTCGTCGGTGAAGCCCAGCGCGGGCGGCACCGGCACCGGTGTGGGCGCCAGCGCCGAGATGATCTTGAACTCGCGGCTCATGTCGTGCGCAGTGGCGAGCACGTGGCTCTTGGGCGGCCGCCTCAGCACGTACCGGCGGCCGGCGCCGTCGGTGACCTTGAACGTCAGGTTCGACCGTCCACCCGCGATGAGCTCGAACTCCAGCGGCGGCTCGACCCCGTCGATGTTCGCTTCGAACCACTTCGTCACACCCGCGACGTCGATGCCTTCGATCTCTTCTCCCATACGGTCAAAGTAGACCCCAACGGCAGGTAGGGTCACAGCCATGGCTGACGTCACTGACGCCACCTTCGAACGCGACGTCCTCGAGCGGTCGACACAGGTGCCGGTCGTGGTCGACCTGTGGGCGCCGTGGTGCGGCCCGTGCAAGACGCTCGGGCCGATCATCGAGGACGTGGTCTCGGCCACCGAGGGTCGGGTGGAGCTGGCGAAGGTCAACGTCGACGAGAACCCCCAGGTTGCCCAGGCGTTCCGAGTGCAGTCGATTCCCGCCGTCTTCGCCGTCCGCGACCGGCAGGTGGTCGACCATTTCGTTGGGGCGCTCCCGGAGCACGCCGTCGCCGAGTTCATCGGCAAGCTCGACGAAGCGGCCACGCCGAGCGAAGCCGATCAGCTGGTGGCACGGGGGGACGAGGCGTCGCTGCGAGCCGCGCTGCTCCTTGAGCCCGACCACGTCGGGGCCATTCTCGCCCTGTCCGGGTTGCTGCTCGGGCGCGGCGGCGAGGAAGGTCGCGACGAGGCCCTAGCCCTGCTCGGACGGGTCCCGGAGACCCCCGAGGTGCGTCGCCTCCAGGCGCTCGCCCGGATGGGTGAAGAGGTGCCCGCCGACGGCGTCGACGACAAGCTGAAAGACCTGCTCCAACGGGCCAAGGACGACGGCACCGCCCGTCAGGAGTTCCTCGACATCCTCGAGGTCCTCGGCCCCGACGATCCCCGCACTTCCCGGTACCGCCGCGCCCTGAGCGCCCGCCTCTTCT
>CAZWDB010000014.1:0-56279 GCA_964632885.1 uncultured Acidimicrobiales bacterium
CAAGCACACCTCCATTCCTCGCTGAGGGGAATGAACTGGCGGCCCAACGCCGTGAAACCAAAGCGTTATAGCCGCGAGTTAGAGGGGAAGTAGCGTTGGGATATGGCTGAGCAGTCCGGGCGCCGGATGTCAGAGACCGAGGCGCTCATGTGGACTCTCGACAAGGACCCCGCGCTCCGGTCGTCGTTCCTGCAGGTCACATTCCTCGGCCAGGCACCGGACTATGAGTATTTCCGGGCCCGAATCGACAACGCGGTGCGTGCGATCCCGCGCCTCGCGCAGCGTGTGGTGCCACCTCCGGCTCGGCTCGCCCCTCCGGCCTGGGAAGAGGATCCGGGATTCGACCTCGACTTCCATGTGCGCCACGTCGGCGTCGCCCCGCCGGGCACCGACCGACAACTGCTCGACCTGGCTGCGGTGCACTACCAGGACTCCTTCGACCGCGCCCGACCACTGTGGGACTTCACCATTGTCGAGGGTCTCGTCGGCGGCAGAGGGGCTCTGCTATCCAAACTTCACCACACCATCACCGACGGCGTGGGTGGTGTTCGGCTGTCGGCAGAGTTCATCGACGCCGAACGGGACGTGCCCCTGCCCGACCCGGGAACCGCACCGCAGCCCTCCGCCCCCGACCGTCGCGAGCCGGGTCTGCCGGGCGGCCTCGATGACCTTGCCGACGCCGTCGGTCACGTGTTGCGGCGCCAGTTCGGAATGACCCGGCGGTCGGCCCAAGCGGTACTGCGCGCCGCGGTCAATCCGACCAGGGTTGTGACTCTCGCCGGCGAGAGCAGCGATCTGCTGGGTTCGGTGGTGCGCCAGATGTTGGTGACCGACCGGGCCCGTTCGCCGCTATGGGCGGGCCGGCGCAGTCTCGGACGGCGGTTCGATGTCGTTACCGTCTCTCTCGACCGCCTGAAGGAGGCATCGAACCGACTCGGAGGCACGCTGAACGATGGCTTCGTCACCGCGGTGGCCGGCGGTATCGCGGCCTATCACCGTGAGCACGGGGTCGACCTCGACGAGCTCCGCATGTCGATGCCGGTCAACACACGCACCGACAAGGGTGTGGGCGGGAACTCGTTCACTCCCACCCGCGTGCTGCTGCCCGTTGGCATCAAGAATCCGGCGGAACGGTTCGCGGCTATTCACGAGCGCTTGCAGCGCACGAAGCGCGAACGGGCCATTGCGTTCGCCGACCTCCTGGCGGGGATGATGAACGCCCTCCCGACCGTGATGGTCGTCACGCTCGCTCGGCGTCAGGTCGAAACGGTCGACTTCGCAACCTCGAATGTGCGGGCGGCGCCCTTCGACCTCTTCATCGCGGGGGCGGAGATCCTGTCCAATCACCCGATGGGCCCGACCGCGGGCACGGCGCTCAACGCCACGGTGATGTCCTACCGCAACCAGATGGATGTCGGGATCAACGTCGACACCGCCGCGGTCGACCAACCCGAGCTGCTGCGGGCGTGCATCTCCGACGCCTTCGACGAGGTGATGGCGGCCACCTGACCGCACGCGGTAGCTCAGCCGCCGCGAACTCAGCCGCCGAACATGGTCGTCAGGACCAACGGGTGGACCGCCGGAACTCCGTGTTCGAGGAGGGTGACACCGGCGACCGTGAGCGTCCAGCGCGAGTCTGCGAGGTCGTCGACAAGGAGAGCGGGTGAGTGCGGCGGGTTCGCGTCGACTTCGAAGGCGCCGTAGACGTTTCCGAGTTGCTGGGCACTGTTCTGCATCTCCCGCTGGGGACGAGTTGGCCGCACCCGTCGCAACGCCGGAACGAGTGGCAACCCGAGCCGGACTGCTAGGCGCGACGCCCAGTCGTCGATCTGGGCGGCACGCGCCTGGTGCGGTACGGCTACGACCCACTCCGGCGGCGGATCGGGCTCCCACCCTTCGAGCAGTTGGACAGCCGCGTCGATAAGCGCTTCGGAGAACTCCTCGCGTGCGATGCGAGCCCGCTTCACCTCGCTTCCCCAACCACCATCTCCGTACAGCGACAGCGCCCGACCAGGGCGGAGTTGCATGTCGGGCTTGATCCGCCCCCGCGGCTCCCCCAAGCCCGGCGGCCACTGTTTGCGGGGCTCGAGCTCGAGCCGGGCCGAACGCAGGTGGGCGAGGGCGGCCGCAACCACGGTGGGCTCCAGTTCGACTGCAGCGCTGACGCCGGTGCAGTTGTCGCACCGACCACACGGCTCGGCGCGCGGGTCGTCGAGCTGGGCGCGGACGAAGGCCATGCGGCATCCGTCGGCACGCGCGTAGTCGCCCATGGCGGCTTGTTCCGACCTCCGAAGCGCAGTGACCTTCTCGACCCGTTCACCGTCGTAGGTCCACGGGTCCCGGGTGCGCCGCCACCCGCGATCGGCCCGCTCCACCGCTCCATCGACCTCGAGCACCTTCAACATCGCGTCGATCCGTCCCCGCCGCACGTTGACCGTACGCTCGATCTCGGCGACCGTTACCGCATCGTCGCCGCTCGCCTCGAGGAGGGCTACGACCTGTTCGGCCTGCTCCTGGGGCGGGAAGGCGTTGCGGATGAACCAATCCTGGATGTCAGCGTCCTCGTGACCACGAAGCAGGACCGCCTCAGCCCGATCCATGGCACGACCGGCCCGCCCGACTTGTTGGTAGTACGCGATCGGAGATCCCGGACTCTGGTAGTGAACCACGAAACCGAGGTCGCCCTTGTCGAAGCCCATGCCGAGCGCCGAAGTCGCCACGACGACCTTGACCTTGTTATTGAGCAACAGATCCTCGAACACGAGGCGATCACCGCTGTCACTGCCACCGCTGTAGGCAACCGCGTCGATGCCGCGCGAGTGCAGCCATCCGGCGACCCGCTCAGTGTCGGCCACCGTCAGGCAGTAGACGATGCCGGACCCCGGCAGGTGCGGCACGCTTTGGGCGAGCCATGCCAGTCGCTCGGCGGGCTGGGGAAGATCGACTACCGAGAGGGCGAGACTCTCGCGGTCGAGCGGACCGCGGATCACACCCAGGTCGTCTCCGAGCTGATCGACGATGTCGTTGACCACTCGATCGTTCGCGGTCGCAGTGGTACACAACACGGGCACGCGTGGCGGGAGCTGGGTGAGGACACGAGCGATGCGGCGGTAATCGGGCCGGAAGTCGTGTCCCCAGTCGCTGATGCAGTGCGCTTCGTCGACGACCAGCATCCCGATAGTTCCGACGAGGTCGGGCAGCACCTCGCGGCGGAAGCGCGGGTTGTTGAGCCGCTCGGGTGAGATGAGGACGACGTCGACCTCTCCCGCGGTGATGCCGCGCTCGATGGCCTCCCACTCCTCGGGATTCTCGCTGTTGATCGTGGCCGCGCGCACGCCCGCCCGCTCGGCCATGTGGATCTGGTTTCGCATCAGCGCGAGCAGGGGGGAGATCAGGACGGTCGGTCCGCAGCCCGAGTCGCGGAGCAGGCGGGTCGCGACGAAGTACACCGCGCTCTTTCCCCATCCGGTTCGCTGCACTACTAGAACCCGTTCCCGCCTCTCGACCAGCGCTTCGATCGCATCCCACTGGCCGGCGCGAAACGCTGCTGTCTCGTCGGCAGTGAGGCGGCGCAGGAGCTCGTCGGCTCTCGGGCGAAGGTCCACGCCGCCGAGACTAGGAGCGCCAGGCCCCACACCTTCCGAACTTGAGGCAATAACGATCGGAATCCGATCGTTATTGCCTCAAGTTCGGTGGCGGCCAGAGGTCGCGGAGGGCTTGCCAGGGATCGTCGACCGGTTTCGAGGTCGCGTCGAAGGCCATCACCTGCCGGCGACCGGCCTCATACCGCGGCCAGCCAGGGTCGCCGGCGGTGGCGAAGCGAACCCAGCTGGAGTGGATCGCCTCCGCGAGGGTCTGGGGTGCATCGGGACCGCTCACCGCCGGTGCACCATCCGCGTCGAGCACGTCGAAGGCAAAGGGGATGTCGAGGCAGTGCACCGCGCCCAACCCCTGCAGGGCCGGCGATCGCCACCGGAATTCATACGCCCATGTCCCCGCGCTGGTGTCGGGGGCGGTGGCCCTTGCCTCCGCGAAGTGCGCCGCCGGCACGCGAAACATCGAGTCGGTCACGGCCTGACCGAGCACCTGCCACGGCTCGGCGTCGGGCGCGAGTGTCTGCCGGTAGCCATCGGCCTGATCGCGCGTGAGGCCCATCCGGGCCAGTCGACGGTCGACGCGGGCATCATCTATCGGACTGCGCGACCGCAGAACGGTTGCGTTGAACTCCTCCGCGGTCGCACCCACCATCACATCGATGCCGGCGCAGCCACCCTCGGCGACCGCTCGTAGCGGCGACATGGCGACGACCTCACCGTCGAGCACCGGCCCGAACGACAGCCCACTGGAGGTGCCACGGTCATCGCCCCCATCGCGCCGTCCGCTGAGCTCTTCTTGCACCTCGATCACACGGTCGGTGTCTACCTGCGCGAGGGCGTCCCGAGCCGGTTCGACGCCCAGTTCCGCCGCGAAGGCGCGGCCTTGTTCGAGCGCGCTTTGGTGTGATCGCGGGGAGGAGCCGACGCCGCTCATGAGGATCGTCCGCTGGAAGAGCCCCCGAGCTCGCGGCACGGCGAGAAGCGTGGCCGCCGCGACGCCGCCTGCCGACTGACCGGCGACCGTCACCCGGTGCGGGTCACCTCCGAACGCGGCGATGTTGTCACGGACCCACTCCAGCGCGGCTACCCAGTCGAGGACGGCGCGGTTGGGCGGCACTCCATCGACGACCAGGAACCCCTCGGCGCCGAGCCGGTAGTTGATGCTGACCAGGACCACTCCATCGCGAGCGAATCGCAGACCCCGATACCACGGGCTCCGGTTACAGCCGGCGGTGAAGCCGCCGCCGTGGATCCAGACGAGTACCGGCAGGCGCGCATCCGTGAGCGCCGGCGTGAACACGTTGAGGTTCAGGAACTCGTCGCCAGGGACCACCGGCTCCGGGACGAGCGTGAACTGGCGGTTGGGTTGCGGCGCGGTCGGTCCATACGAAGTGGCATCGCGTTCGCCGTCCCATGGCGGCACCGGAGCGGGGGCCGCGAACCGGTACTCGCCGAGCGGCGGGCGAGCGTAAGGCATTCCGAGGAAGACGGCGCTGCCCTCCTCCGCGAAGCCGCGCACCACGCCGCTTGCTGTCGTCGCGACCGGATCCATCGTCAGAGGCCACCGAGCTGGCCGCTGTCGACCACCGACGCGCCGCTGGGCTCGTGCACGACCTCGACCACGGCGACGCTTATGCGAATCTCAGAGACGCTGCAGCCGTCGACGGCGGACGCCTCCTGCGAGAGGATGGCCGCCAGTCCGAAGCGGTACGTCAGCAGCTGTTCACCGCGGGCATCGTGGACCCTGAGCACGACGCGTGACAGCTCCTCGTCGTTCTCCAGCACAGCGGCGAGCGCGGTGCTCGACCCGTCCAGGCGCTTGGTAACCGTGAGCGGCCCATAGCGCTTCTGGGCCCGGGGCGGGCGCTGCACCTCGAAGTCGTAGCCCACGACAGCGAGGACGGTGCCGTTGTCGCCCTCGATCGCGCCCGTCTCCTCACCCGTGAGCTCGATCGTGCCGACCGCGGCCGGCTCGGGTTCGCATTGCGCTTGGGCGGTGACCGCACCAGGCGCGACGACGACACCGCCCACAAGTCCGAGGCTGAGGACGAGCCGCGCCCAGCGCACGGCGGGGCACGCTACCAGGCCGGGGTAGCATCTCGGCCATCAGCGCAGCACGACTGGGGCAACGAGCGCGGCGGGCGGCGCGCCAGCCGCTCGCGCCCCGATCCAGGCGCGCAGCTCTGCTGGCGGCGGTACTGGTGGCGGGGCTGTCACTCTTCCTCGCGGTTCGACCGGCCGGCGCGACGCCGACACTCCATCTCGACCCGACGTCAGGCGCACCGGGAACGGCGTTCGACGCGACCTACACCCTCGGGGAGGGGAACTGCGCCGACGGCCAGAGCGTCACCTTCGTCTGGGACTACGGCACCGGCTACGACCGCCACATCGGCGCCGCACGCCTCTCGGGACGGCACTGTAAGGCCGGTATCACGGCCTCGGTGCCGACGGATGCGGGCAGCGGGGACCACGTCGTCGGTGCCTACGTAGACGGCGAGGAAGGCACCGACGCCACGACTACCTTCTCGGTGACGGGCGAGACGACTACCTCCACGTCGTCATCATCGACGACTACGACAACGTCAGCGGAGACCACGACATCGTCATCGCAACCCCCCTCATCGGCACCCTCGTCTACCTCGACTCCTACGCCGGCGACCGATCCTTCCGCCACCCACTCCCCCTCGACCGAAGTCGAGTCGGAGGATCGATCGGGCGCGCCGGGAGGCGAGAGATCGACATCGACCTCGGCGGCGACCTCGACGTCGACTTCATCGACGACGACTTCGATTTCATCGGCGTCGGCCGGCTCCGGAGATGGCATCGGCTGTCCCCAGGTGCTGGCGGCGGGAGTCGAGCGCGGGGCGGCCGGATTCCCGGTCGCAGGGGTCACCCTCGGCACTACTGCTCTCGGCGGGGCCGTCGTCGGGGGCGTGCTGTTGGTTCGGCGGAGGTTCTTCCTCGCCACCGTCCTCGTCGTGATCGCCGCCACCGCGACTCCGGTGATCCCGGCGGCGGCCCAGACGACGACAACGCCCACGACGACAACTACGACCGTAGAGTCCGGCCCACCGGCGGCGGTCGCGACCTTCAGCGGCATCTCCGGGAAGATCGCAGTGCTCGACACCGAACCGCGGATCGACGCGCGAACTCTGGAGGAGGCCGAGCTGGGCTCGCCCTGGACCATCGTGAAGGCGCTCGACGAAACGTCACCCCAACTCATCGAAGCCGTCGTAACCGGTGAGGAGTTCCGGTGCGTCGAACTCCGGTTCCCCCTCGACGCCGGCGGATCCGAGCAGGCGGTCTTCGCGTTGGCCGGGGTCGAGGTCGGCAGCGTCCACCACACCGCGGATGGTGAGGCCCCAGTCGAGCGTGTGGAGCTCCGTTACACACGGCTCGCCTTCCGCTACCGGGCGATGACGTCCGACGGTGAGCTCGGCCGCCCGATCGAGGGCGTGCTCCCGTGATCGCGCCCTTGTAGGTTGGCCCGCCATGGGCGCCCTCATATCCCGCCTCACCGATATTCAGGCGCACCTCGACGCCTTGGCTCGCCAGCACCGTGTGCCAGGAGCCACGTTGGGGGTGTTCGCAGGCGACGAGTTCGTGGAGTTTGCGACGGGCGTGCTCAACCGCGACGCCGGCGTCGAGGCGACAACCGACTCGTTGTTCCAGATCGGCTCCAACACGAAGCTCATGACCGCCACGCTCGTGATGCAGCTCGTCGACGAAGGCAAAGTCGACCTCGACGACCCGGTACGTACTTACATACCTGAGTTCCGCGTCGCGTCGGAGAAGGACAGCGCCGCCATCACCGTGCGCCACCTGCTGACCCACACGAGCGGGATCCAAGGCGACCACTTCGATGACCACGGCCGAGGCGACGACTGCGTGAAGCACTACGTGGCGTCACTGGCCGCGCTACGAAACGTGCACCGGCCCGGCGAGCTCTTCTCGTACTGCAACAGCGGCTTCGTGACCCTCGGACTGCTCATCGAGAAGCTGACGGGAGAGAGCTACCACGATGCGCTCCGCACCCGAGTGCTTCGGCCACTGGGGATGCGGACGACGACGGTGCTCGCTGAGGAAGTGATCGGTAAACGGGTTGCGATCGGCCATGTCGTAACGGCGAGAACGGGCCCAGAGCCCGCCGTCGCGCCCCAGCCCATGATGGCCCGCTCGAGCTCTCCGGCGGGGAGTCTCACATGGTCAACGCCGCGAGAGCTGCTCACGTTCGCGCGTGCCCATGTCGCTCTCGGCGTCGGACCTAACGGCACGCGCGTCCTGTCGTCCGACGCGGCCCGAGCCATGCAGCAGCCTCAGCACAAAGTGCGGCCTGGTGTCGGCCTCGCCGACGCGGTCGGGCTGGCATGGATGCTCCAGGACTGGAGCGGACATCGCCTCATCCGCCATGGCGGCGGCACGATCGGCCAGCTCTCGTTTCTCGAGGTCCTCCCCGACGACGATTTCGGCGTGTGCCTCCTGACGAACGCCGCGACTGGCGGTCTCCTGTGGCGAGACCTGGCCCGCTACCTCTTCGGGGAGTTCGCAGCGGTCGAACCGCCTTCTGTGCCCAAGCCGCCGCCCGACCCGCCCCGGCTCACCCTCTCTCACTACGCCGGGCGGTACGAGCGACTCGGTCTCAGCTACGACGTGGAGCCCTCAGCGAACGGGGACGGGCTGACGGTGAAGGCCACGTCTACGGGCGCCCTTGCGCCGCCGAACTCGCCACCAACGACGATCGAGTTGGCACCGATCGACACCGAGCGCTTCCACGCCCGGCTCCCACCGGTCGGTACGGAAGCTCTCGCCGTCTTCCTGTTCCCGAACGGAGCGGACCGCCCTCGGTTCCTCCATCTGGGAGGCCGCGCCTCTCGCCGCCTCACCCCCTCACCGGCCCAGAAAGCCAAGAAAGCCAAGAAGGCGAGCAAAGCCAAGAAGGCAGCGAAGAAGAGTGCGAAGAAGGTCCGCTAGCCCGCCTCCGTCACAAAAAGTCCATGAGGCCGGTAGCGTGGGCGACAACTAGTTAGGAATCCGAACGAGATTTGGGAGCACAACATGGAGTACGTGAACCTCGGCAACTCCGGTCTGAAGGTAAGCCGGGCATGCCTCGGAGCTATGAACTTCGGGACCTCCAAAGATGCGCCGTGTGACGAGGCCGAAGCGCGCCGCACCATCGACGCCTTCCTCGACGCCGGCCACAACTTCATCGATACCGCCAACGTCTACACCGGTGGTCAGTCAGAAGAGATCGTCGGACGAGCCGTCGCCGACAAGCGCGACTCGGTAGTTATCGCCACGAAGGGGCGCGGCGCGCAGGGGCCGGGACCCAACGACAGTGGCACATCGCGGGTCCATCTCACCCGGGCACTCGATGCGAGCCTGCGACGGTTGGGAACCGACTACGTCGACGTCTACCAGATGCACGCGTGGGACCCCACCACTCCGATCGAGGAGACCATGGACACCCTCGACGGATTCGTGCGGTCCGGCAAGGTGCGCTACATCGGCTGCTCGAACTACACGGGCAGCCAGATCGTCGAGGCGCAGTGGGCGGCGGACCGGAACCATGGCACCAAGTTCGTGAGCCTGCAGCCGCGGTATTCCCTCATCGCACGCGACATCGAAGCCGACGTCTTGCCGGCTGCTCAGCGCCACGGGCTCGGCACGATGATCTACAGCCCTCTCGGCGGAGGCGTGCTCACCGGCAAGTACGAGCGCGGCCAGGAGCCCCCGGCTGACACCCGGCTCGCGCGCCGGGGCGGCGCGCGCGCCGCGATGACCCTCACCGACCGCAACTTCGACATCGTCGACGAGGTCAACAAGGTCGCCGCCGATGTCGGCTCGACGCCGACCGCGGTGAGCCTCGCGTGGGTCCTGGGACGCCGCGGTATCACCTCGATCATCATCGGGCCCCGGTCCGAGGCGCAGATGAAGGAGAACCTGATCGGGTTCGATCTCACCTTGCCGGATGAGGCTGTGGCCCGTCTCTCCGACATCTCGCGCCCGTCGGGTCCCCGCCGCTGAGGCGGGGACCGGCGGCGACGATCGTCAGGCCGTGACCGTGGCGGGCTCTCGCACGTAGCGGTCGAGGAAGGTCACCATCTCGGCCGCGCACTGCCGGCCGAAGACGGGCTTCGCGTCGAAAGCGTGCGGCTGTTCGGCGTACATGTGGAGCTCGACCGGCACCTTCTCCTTCACGAGTGCCTCATACATACGCACGCTGGCGAGCGGTGGCACGGTGGCGTCGGAGGTTCCGTGGATCAACATCGTGGGCGGGTGCCCCGGCCCCACATAGCTGAGGGGGCTGGCGCCCGCGGCCCGGTCAACCGATCCGTCCTCCCCCATGAGGTTCGTGGCCAGGACCGCGCCGCGCTCGCGCTCGCCGTGGGAGATCAGCGTCGGCGGGTACACCCCGATCGCGGCCGCGACGTGGGTGGACACCCCGGCGTTGCCGCCGTCACCCTCGAACTCCTCGACCCTCGGCGTACCCGCGACCATCAGGGCGAGGTGGCCGCCGGCGGAGTTCCCTTCGACCGCGATCTTCTCCGGATCGATCCCGAGCTCTGCCGCGTTCGCCCGCGTCCACCGCAGCGCCGCCTTGGCGTCGTGGATCTGAGCGGGCCAGCCGACCTCGGGCGTGAGGCGGTACTCGCTCGCCACGCAGACGTAGCCCTCTCGCCCCAGCAGGATGCCGTATCCGCGGAGCTGGCGCCGGTCTCCGGAACGCCATGCACCACCGTGGAGCAACAACACTGCTGGCGCACGCTCGACCGGCCCGGGCGGGATGTAGACGTCACAGCGGAGATCCCGCCCACCACCCGTGCCGAAGACGATGTCTTCTCTGACGGTGACCCGATCCTGCGTGCGTCCGTTCCCAGTTGTCATGCCGTGACGGTAACCGCGGGACCGTCCTCCGCGCCCTATTGGCCCTCCGCGCCCACCACGTCGTCGTGGAGATCGTCGAGACGGACCAAGAGGTTCGACCGCCATCCGAGGATCGCGGCCGCCACGACCAGGATCGACCCGGCGGCCGCGACCGTCACCCGCGGCCCGGCGACATCCGATACCGCCCCTTGCACCAGGGCGCCGATCGGATAGGCGCCCGTGAAGGACATGACGCGCAGGGCCATCACCCGGCCCCTCATGTGGTCTGCGACGATCACCTGAACGGCAGTGTTGGTCGTCGAGATCACCGCAAGGAACCCTCCACCTACCACGATCATGGCGACCAGTCCGACCGCGTAGACCGGCGCCAACGCGAAGGCGAGAACGGCCGAGCCGTACGCGAGCAACGCCCACCGGACGAGCGTGCCGCGCCGCAGTAGGTGGTCCCATCCGCTCACCAACGGTGCGGCGGCGACCGCGCCGAGACCGAGTGCGATGTTGAGGAAGGCGAGACCGATGGGGCCGACCACGAAGATGTCGGCGGCGAAGATGACCGTGAACTGGAAGATCGGGTTACCGAGCGAGGCCACGAGGATCGCCACGCCGATGCCCACGAGGATGCCCGGCTGGCTCCGCGTGTACACCACTGCCCTGCGGAACTGACGAAGGAATCCACCGCTCAAGGGGCTCGTCCGAGGTGCCTGGCGGGTCTTCACAACAACCAAGGCGGTGATCACGAACACGAACGAAACGCCGTTGATAAAGAACGCCCACCCTGCGCCGAGCGTGGCCAGCAGCGCTCCTGCTATGCCGGGGCCAAGGGCGCGCGCCGCGTTGAATTGCAGCGAGTTCAGCGCGACGGCCGACTGCAGATCGGCGCGTGGCACCAGGTCGTTGACAAAGGACTGCCAGCTGGGGATGTTCAGCCCCGTGAAGATCCCCGTCAACGCGACAAGAGCGAGGATCACGGGCGGGGTCCGGAGGTTCGCCGTCCAGACCAACCAGAGGGCCAAACCGGCCGCGGCCATCAGCGACTGGGTCGTGAGCAACACGTGCCGGCGGTCGAAGCGGTCGGCGATCGACCCCGCGAGCGGACCGAGCAGCATCACCGGGAGGAACTGCATGAAGGTCGCCGACCCGACCCATAGGGCGCTGCCCGTCAACTCGTACAGCACGTAGGGGACAGTCAGGTTCTGGACCCACCGGCCCGAATTCGAGGCGAGGGCACCGAGCCAGAAGATCGTGAAGTCACGATGGTGGAAGGCCCTGACCGCGTGCCGCAGGCCCTGGGCCGGACGCGCGGGCTCGCCGGCCTCGGGAGGAGGCGGCTGCGCGTCGGCCGGGAGAGCATTCACGGCTAGGTCGGTTTCGCCGTCAAGCCCGCCGGTCCGTCAGATCCCGAAGTGGATGTCGAGGAGCACGAGGGGCCACACGACGACGGCCAGCACGAGGGACAGCAGCGCGGACAAGGAGCCGAGGTCGTCGAGGAAGCCGTTTCGACCGGCCACGACGAGCCCGACCACGATCCAAATCACCAGGCCGACCGACACCTGGCGGCGGAGCATCTTCGGAGTCATCGCACTCACCGTAGCCAGATCTTCGCTACGCACTAGCTTCCTGCCCATGTGGAAGCTACTGGCCGCCGCGGGGACCGTAGTGGCCGGGTCGACCGTCTACCAGGAACTGTCCGAAGCGCGTGACAGGAAGACATACCCGCCGCCCGGCCGGCTGGTCGAGGTCGGCGAGCGGCGCCTCCACTGCGAGGTTGCTGGATCGGGCACACCCACAGTCGTGATCGAGACTGGCGCGGGAACGCTCGCACGCACATGGACGCCCCTCGTCGAGCGTCTCGCGCAGCAGACGACGGTGGTCACCTACGACCGGGCTGGATACGGATGGAGCGACGGGGCGGGCTTGCGCCGGACGACCGGCGTCGATGTCGCCGACGACCTGATCACCATGTTGGAAGAGGCCGATATCCCAGGTCCCTATGTCATCGTCGGCCACTCCCTGGGCGGGCTCTATGCCCGCACCTTCGCGACCCGGAATCCCGACCAGACGGCTGGGCTCGTCCTTGTGGACGCGTCCCACGAGGACGCGATGGATCGCCTGCGCGCCCATCTCTGGCCGAAGGGACTGGTGTCGGAGGTCGCGAACCTGTTCCTCATCGCCGGAGTGCCCCGGAGCGTCGTTCGGCTCGGGATCAAGACCGGTGTGCTGTCTGACTTCGCCCGCTCGATGATGGGCGGCGAAACCGACGACGAGTTCGCTCTCAACGCCGCCCTCTACTTGACTGGCCGCTTCCGCTGGGCCTCCCTGAGCGAACGGTTCGGAATCGCGGCCACCAGCCGGTACCTACGGGAGCACCCCCACCTCGGCGACCTTCCCGTGATCGTGGTGACCGCGGCCGAGCCCGGCCCCGACGCCGACGTTGTCTACGACGCTATTGCGCGGGTCGTCGCCTCAGGCCGCTCTACTCAATGAAGTGAGAGTCGAAATGGACGAAATACGAATCAAAGATGCCGATGGCGTGTCCATCTTCACCCACGTCTGGAGCCCGACTGCGCCGAAGGCGGTCGTTCAGATACTGCATGGTTGGGCCGAGCACTCGCGCCGGTACGACCACGTGGCGGCCGCGCTGGTAGATGCCGGCTACGCCGTCGTCGCCGGTGATCACCGAGGCCATGGCCGAACCGGCTTGGAGGCAGGCGGACTCGGTGATCTCGGACCCAGAGGTATGGATGGCGTCCTCGACGCAGTCCACGCCGTCACCGAGTGGGCATCCAAGAACTTTGCTGACCTTCCCCTGTTCCTGCTCGGTCACAGCTGGGGTTCGTTTCTCGCGCAGCGCTACATCCAGCGCTGGGGAGATGACCTCGCCGGAGTGTTGCTGACCGGCACCACGCTCCGCCAGCCCGATGGCTCCCGACGCCAGACCTCTTCGCGGCCCGCGGCGACTGAGCCGCCCAACTACGACTGGCTCACGCGGGATGCCGAGGAGGTTCAGCGCTACGTCGACGACCCGCTGTGCGGGTTCGAGCGGATGCAGGGGCGGCCGCCGACATCTTCGAGCGGCTCGAGCGCGTCGAGCTCGCCGAGTGAACCCGATCCTTCCACGCGAATCCCGACCAGCCTTCCCACCTTCATCTTCAACGGCGCCGAGGATCGCATCGGCGGCCAGGAGGGAGGACGCGCGCTCGCCGAGTGGTATCGCTCGTTGGGGCTCGTCGACGTGAACTTCATCAGCTATCCGGGGGCGCGGCACGAGCTCTTCAACGAACTGAACCGCGACGAGGTGGTGGCAGACGTCCTGCGGTGGCTGTCCGATCACACGGCATGACACCCGACCGACCTCGACCGGGGGCTACAGCCGGCTACGTAGAGGGTGGTCGTCGGGGACCTCGATGAGGCGGAGCTCGTTGCCCTCGGAGTCGAGGATCCAGCTCTCGATGAGGCCCCATGGCATCCACTCCATCGGTTTTACGACCTCTACTCCCGCGGAGCGGAGCCGGTCTTCCTCCTGTCGCACATCGGCGACCTGAAGCCACAGCGTCAAGGGTGATGACGGCGGTGACGACCGCGACACCTCGAGGAAGCCACCACCGAGGAAGTACACGACTCCGAGGGTCTCACCCTCCAGGCCGTACTGCCGGTAGATGTGCAGGCCAAGGGTGTGTTCATAGAACGCCCGCACCCGATCGAGTTCGGGGGTGTGAAACAGCACGCGGCTCGACAACACATCCACGGACTCGACGCTATTCGAACCGCAAGGCGGCAACCGGGTCGAGGCGGGCGGCCCGACGGCTGGGCCCTACGGCGGCGGCGAGCGCAACGAGTAGCGCGAGGCCGCCCACGACGGGAACCATCAGCCACGGATAGGCGTAGTGCACAACCATCCCGACCGCCGAGGCCGTTGTCCGCAGAAGCGTGACCGACAACAGCATGCCGAGCGGCACCGCGAGCATCAGGGCAACGCCCGCGAGCGTCGCGGACTCGACGACGACCATGGCCGCAACCTGACGGCGATGGGTTCCCACGGCACGAAGCACGCCGATCTCGCGAGTCCGGTGCACCACCGACATGGCGAGCGTGTTGGCGAGCCCGAGCAGGCCGACGACGGCGGCGACCAGAACAATCGCGAAGAACACACCGAAATAGCGGTCTACAAGTGCGCTGATCTCGTCCCGCTCCTCACTCACAGGCTGCACGTAGAAGCCGGTGCGGCCCTTGAAGGACTCTCGCAGTGCGGCCTCGCCGTCCGCGACGTCGACCCCGTCCTGCAGCGCGACGAAGAGCCCGTTCGGGTCGGTCGCACCGAACAAGCTCCTGCCGTCGCCGATCCCGATGGTCGCCCGATCCTCGAGCTCGATGCTCGCGTAGCTCGCGGCGATGTCGAACGGAAGCTTGCCGGCGGTCGTCGCCAAGGTGACCTCGTCGCCCACTTGCGCCCCGAGCTCGTACAGCAGCGTCTCCGACGCCACCAGTGACCGACCTTTGGTGAGTGCATGGAGGGCGGTCTCATCAGTGCCCCGTACCCAGGCGAACGACTGCATCTCGAAGTACGAAGCGGGATCGATGACGGCGAGCTCGACGCGTGCTCCGGCATCGGTGGTCGTCTCCCCGAACCAGATCGGCGTCACCCGGTCGACTTCCGCGGTTTCTGTCACGTCGTCGAGTGCCGCGGGAGGCAATGTCGGATCTCCCCAGATCGCGACGTCGGACGCGAAGCGCCGCTCGAGGTCGCGATCGAGGGTCCCCGTGATCGACAAGTTGGCCGACCCGATCGCGAACACTGCCGCCAGCACGACCATCACGAGAGCGAGCGTGTACGCCGACCGGCTGCGCTGCTTCACCAGGTGCATGACTCCGACGTCGCCGACTCCCCTGGCGAAGCGCCGCGTCACCGCACCGGCGACCCGAGCGAGAGGGCGCATCACCAACGGAACCAGCAGGACCGCGCCCGTGAGCACCAGGACGACACCGGCATCGAGGCCGCGCCTCCCCGGCAAAAACGGTAACGCGATACCTGCGGCCATGGCGATTACACCCACTATCCAGCCCCGCGACAGCCGGCTGTCGTCGAGTGCGGTGCCTCGGATAGCAGCGACGGGACTGACGCTCGCGGCACGGCGCGCGGGAATGGCGGCAGCAGCAAGCGTCGCTATCAGGCCAAGGCCGATGCCGGCCGCGACCGCGCCGCGTGGGATAACCATGGCCATGTCGCCCACGTCGTACAGGGAGGCAGTGAGGCGCACTAGCACCACCGCGGCCACCAAGCCGAAGACCAGGCCGGCTGCCGTTGCCGCGACGCCCAGCACCAGCGCTTCGACCAGCACGAGTCGCAATATCTGGCCCCGTCGAGCGCCCACGGCCCGCAACGTCCCGTAGATCCGAGTGCGCTCGACGACGGCCATAGACAGCGTGAGGTAGATGAGGAATGCCGCCACGAAGAGAGTGATCGCCGCCACAGTCGTGAAGGCGGCATGCGTCACCGCCACCAGGTCCCGCACCGACTGCACACCCGCGGCCGCGGGCACGAGCCGCGCCGACGCCGGCAACTCGGCCTGGTGTTCGTCGACCCACGCCGCTACGTCGGTGCCACCTTCCAGCTCGACGTAGGCGTCGCGGAAGACCTCACCCTTCCCGAACAGGTCGCGGGCGGTGTCGAGCGACGTGCGCGCCGCGCCCCGCGGCGTCTCGCCATCCTCTACATAGTCGAGGCCGGTGACACGGAACGAGCCCTCGCCCGCGGGAGTGAGGAGCCGGACGGTGTCACCGATCCCGACCTCGAGTTCGCTGGCCATCGTACGAGTGAGCGCGACTTCGTCTCGCCCGCTCCGCGGTTCGGCCCCCTCCTGGGCCCACACCAGCTCGCCGGGAGCGGGCTCCTTCTCCGGTGATTTCTTCAGCGCAACCGAGCCGTACATCCAAAGCCCGAGCGGCTCGCCGTCGTCCTCTGCGTGCCCGACTACCTCGGTCATGAAACCGACGTTGGCCCACGCGGACTCAACGGCCGGTAGTCCAGCCGCCGTGGTCGCGGCCTCGGCGGGCACGGTGGAACCGTCGGCTCCGAACGGTCGCACCTGCACCGCAGGCGCGTCCACCGCCCACATCTGGGCGTCGAGCGCCGCGGTCGACGAGGCGTTGGCTACGAGGACGCCGAAGAGGATCGCGACCCCGAGAGCAATACCGGTCGCAGTAAGAGCCAGTCGACCGGCGTTGCGCCGGAAGGTCCGCCATGCCAATGACGAAAGTCCCCGCATCAGGTGCAGACTCTTGCATACGCTCGTAGGCCTTGGTCTCGCCCCGCGCTCCCGTGCTCACTACCAATGCGCTGGAACGCGTGTACGAGACCGACGGAGTGCCGGTACGCGCGTTGCGCGGCCTCGACCTCACGATCAACACTGGCGACTTCCTCGCGGTAATGGGTCCGTCGGGGTGCGGGAAGTCCACGCTTCTTCACCTCCTCGCCGGCCTCGACACGCCTGACGGGGGCGACGTGGTGCTCGACGGCCAGTCACTGGTAGGACTCGACGACCGCGCCCTTACGGAAGTGAGGCGTCACCGAGTGGGCATGGTGTTCCAGTTCTTCAACCTCGTGCCGGTCCTCACCGCGGCCGAGAACATCGCGCTGCCGGCCGTCATCAGTGGCACTGCCGGAGGGCCGCGCGACGAGCGGGTCGCCCAGCTGCTAGCCACTGCCGGGCTCACCGACGTGGCCGGGAAGTTGCCCTCCCAGCTCTCCGGCGGCCAGCAACAACGCGTCGCAATCGCGCGTGCCCTCGTGAACAGCCCGGCCGTCATCCTCGCGGATGAGCCGACGGGCAACCTCGACCTCCGCAGTGGCCTCGAGATCATGGACCTGTTCGGATCACTGCACTCCTCTGGTCACACGATCGTGCTCGTCACCCATGATCCCAACATCGCCCGGTTCGCCGAACGCATCGTCTTCATGCGAGACGGCTGCCTCGTCGACGATCTCGTGCTGACCTCGGGTGTCGATGCCTCCACGATCGCGGCGCGTCTCGTCGCTCTGGAACCCTCAGGCTGACGTAGACCGGCCCTACGATCTGACCATGGAGCTCACCGACAAGGTCGCAGTGGTAACCGGAGGCGCGAACGGCATCGGCCGAGCTCTGGCCCAGAGGTTCGGGGCCGAAGGAGCCCGCGCGGTAGTCGTCGCCGACGTGGATGGCAGCGCGGCGGAGGCCGTCGCAGCAGAACTGCGCAAGGCGGGAACCTCGGCTGATGCGGTTCACACCGATGTCTCGTCGGAAGCCGACATCATCGATCTCATCGAGGGCACCGTCGACCGCCACGGTCCCATCGACCTGTTCTGCTCCAATGCCGGCATCGGCGCTGGCGGCGGCCCGGAGGCGCCCAACCAGGAGTGGCAGCGCATCTGGGACATCAACCTGATGGCTCACGTGTGGGCCGCCCGGCGACTGCTGCCTGACATGCTCGCCCGCGGCGAGGGCTACTTTCTCCAAACCGCCTCGGCCGCCGGTCTGCTGACCCAGCTCGGCTCGGCTCCCTACTCGGTCACAAAGCACGCCGCCGTCGCCTTCGCCGAGTGGCTATCGATCACCTACGCCGATCGCGGCATCAAGGTGTCGTGTCTGTGTCCGCAAGGGGTCCGCACCAACATGCTCGGCCAGGGAGGCGGCTTCCTCGGGCCTGGCGCGCTCGAGCCGGAGGTCGTGGCCGAGTGCGTGGTCGACGGGCTCCGCGACGAGCGCTTCCTCATCCTCCCTCACCCCGAGGTGGCCGAATACTTCCGACGGCGTGGCGACGACCACGAACGCTGGCTCGGCGGAATGCGCCGCATGCAGGCCCGCGTCTTCGGAGGATCGACGTGACCCTTGCGCGCTACGGCATCGACGACCGAGAGACGGTCCGCTTCAAGAGCGCGACCGGCGGCCGTTGGATACCAGGAATAGCGCTCCGCATTGAGGACGATGGCAGCCTCGGCATCCGCGACCGAAAGGGGGCGTGGAGGGCGATCCCTATCGAGCGGGTCGAAGTGCAAACCCGCGGCCGGAGGGGGGCCAAGAAGTGGGAGCCGCTCGTACAAAGGGCGTCCCGCACCGAGCAACTCCGCCTGCTGTAACCCGGCCTCAGGTTCCGATCCATCCCGCCGGGTCGACAAGGGCGCCGTCGACGCGCACCTCGAAGTGCAGGTGGGAGCCGGTGGTGCTTCCCGTCGTCCCGATGGCTCCGATTACATCCCCCGCCGAGACCGAGTCGCCGGTCGCGTGGTCGATCCGAGACAGGTGGGCATAGACGGTCACGACACCGCCCCCGTGATCGATGATCACCGTCAGCCCGTACCCTCCGTACCCGGCGGGCGGGCCACCGGCGTGAACCACCGTCCCCGGTCCAGCGGCATAAACCGGGTCGCCGGTCGTTCCATCGATGTCCATCCCGAGATGGGCACGTCCGCCTCGCGGCTCGCCGAACCACCCGGTGAGGGCGCCAGAGGCCGGGCGGATGAAGGGGCGCTGGCCACCCTCACGAGCAGCTCGAGGATTGGACCGCATGTGACGCTCTGCCGCCTCGGCCTCTGCCATCACGGCAGCGTGGATGAGCTCGGGGGTAACGACCGGAGCAGGCTCGGACCGGGCTGCGGCGTGCACGGCGGCTACCTTCTGGGTCTCCGCGGAGGCGGCGGCGTCACCCCGCGCCGAGGCAGGTGCGAGCGCGGCCACAGTCGTGAGCGTGCCGGCGAGGAGTCCGGCCGCGAGGCAGGCGTGGGCGCGCGGCGAGAGAGGGGAGGGGAAGTGAGGGATCTAGAGAGTTTACGGCGTAACGGGCGCGAGATCGCGAATCGCCTGGCGCGCGTCGATCCCGAACGGCAGCAGCATCAGCGCGGGCGTCGTCACTCCGTTGGCGACGTAGCGGCCGATCTGTTCCCGGCACTCGTCCGGTGACCCGTGCACGATGAGAGCGTCGACGACCTCGTCTGGAATCGACGCCGTCGCGGCGCGCCGGTCGCCTGCCTTCCAGTTGTCCCACATCTCCTTTAGTGCCGGCCCGCGGCCCAGCCACTCGTGGAAGGCGGCATAGACGGGAACGTTGAGGTAGGACGAGATGACGAACTTGCCCATGGCCCGCACCCGCTCGGCGTCGGTCGACGGACACACAAAGATGCGGGCGATCACCTCGCGTTCGGCGCCCCCGGATCCCTCGAGCACTTCGGGCACCACCTTCTTGACGTCGTCAGCGGAGAGCCAGTTGATGATCGCCCCGTCTGCCTCGCGACCGGCCATGCGGAGCATCCCGGGCCGGAGCGCGGCGACCGCGATCGGCGGGATGTGGTCCTCCTGGAGGCGGCGGCCGAGGCGGAAGCCTTTCACGCTGATACCGGTGCCTTCGAAGTCGACCTTCTCGCCCGTGAGGGCCTGCTTGAGAAATCTGACTGTGTCGCGTGTGCGCTTGTACGGCTCGTCGAAGGGGATCCCGTTCCAGCGGCCGACGATCACGTCGGAGGAGGTCCCGAGCCCCATCACGAACCGACCCGGTGCAGCCTCCGCCATCGCCGCCACCGACTGGGCGAGCAGCGCCGGACCGCGCAGGTACGCGGGCACGATCGCGACGCCCAGACGCATGCTGGGAGTCCATGCCGCCGCGAGCGCGAGGGGGGTGAACCCATCGGTGCCGTTGGCCTCGCTCGACCAGAAGTCGGTGTAGCCGAGTTCGACGCACTCTTCGAACCACTCCTGCTGCTGGTGCAGGGGTACGCCGTCGAATGGGATCGTGATGCCGTAGCGAGCCATGGCGGCACACTACGCGGCCCGATAGCTTCTTGGCCGGTGACACGCCGTCCACTCGCCGGCCTCCGCGTGCTCGACCTGTCCCGGGTGCTATCGGGTCCGAGCTGCGGCAAGGCTCTCGCCGACCTCGGCGCCGACGTCATCAAGGTCGAGCCGCCGGAGGGCGACCTGACGAGGACCGCCGTACCGCGGGCCGGAGGCATCGCGGTGTACTTCGCGCAACAGAACTGTGGGAAGCGATGCGTGTCGATCGATCTGACCCACGAGGATGGCGCCGCGCTCGGGTTCGACTTGGCGGTGCGCTCCGACATCGTGGTGGAGAATTACAGGCCCGGCGTTACCGACCGGCTTGGCATCGGTTACGAAGCGGTGCGCGCCCGCAACCCGGCGGTGATCTACTGCTCGATCAGTGGTTACGGCCAGGACGGCTCCAACGCCAACCGTCGTGCCTACGCGCCGGTGATCCATGCGGAGCTCGGACTGATGGAGATGACGGCGCGACGCGTGGGCGCCCCCATCCGGCCCGAGGCGGTCTCCTACGCGGACCTCTACTCCGGGCTCCAGGCAACGGTGGGAGTCCTTGCTGCGTTGCATCACCGGAACTCGACTGGTGAGGGACAGCACATCGATGTCTCGATGGCAGAGGTGATGCTGCAGGCGACGGAGTGGACTGCCGTCGAACTCGCTGGAGGCGAAGCGGGGAAGCTGCACGTCTTCGGCGGCGCCAACGCCCCTGTCCTCACCCTCGGCGACGGCACCACGGTCTGCATCCCTGGGGATCCCGTGTCGACGTTCCCAGCCTTGTGCACCGCGATGGCACGGCCCGACCTCCTCGAGCAACCACAGTTCGCGACGCGCGAGGCACGCCACGAGAACCGGGAGGCGATGTTGAGCGTGCTGCGGTCGTGGGCGGCCACCTTCGACTCCTGCGACGCCTTCGAGGCGGCTGCGGGCGCGGGCCGCATGGCCGTCGGGAAGGTCAAGTCGCTCACCGACGCAGTGTCCGAGGACTGGGCCACGGCCCGGGAGGCGGTCGTGGACGTGCCACTCGGGGACCTGCCGCAAGGCGCCGGCAGCGTCCGCCTACCCCGCGGCCCGTTCCGGTTCTCGGACTTGGACGCCGGTGTCACCGGGCGTCCTGCGTGGCAGGGCGAGCACAACCGTGAGGTCTTGTCCCAGGTACTCGGCCTATCCGAGTCCGAGATCGACAAGCTCGCGACCGCCGGTGTCCTCCATGAACGGCGTTCGACGACTCCCTAAAGGTCGTTCGGCGGGGTTCGATGTCACACCCTTGGTGGATGATCATGGCATGGGACAGCAGCTGGCTCTCATCGAGCGCTCCGAACTCGAGTGGAGGATCGACGACCAGACCCGTGAGGTCGGGCGCAAGGGCCTCGCCGAGGCCCGCGAGGCACTTCGAAGCCGCACCCACGGCGAGAGCATGCCCATGCGGCCACGGCGGCCTGGCCGGCCGGGGCGGCCACCCTCCCGTCCCCGCGCCGCCTGAGCCCGCCTACCGTGGGGAGCCATGGGGCTGCTGAGCTGGATCATCATGGGGCTCCTCGCCGGCTGGCTCGGCGGGATGCTCACAGGCCGCACGGGCCGCGGATGCATCACTACCACCGCCATCGGTGTGCTGGGAGCGCTCATAGGCGGCGCCCTCGCCCGCGCCGCCGGTTTCGAGGGAATCGACGAGTTCAGCCTGCGCTCCCTCGGCCTCGCCGCCCTCGGATCCGCTCTCCTTCTCCTGCTCTTCGGCGCCGGGGGCCGCGGCCGCTGACCCACCGTGGTCGTGCTTTCCGGGCGGGCGTTCTGGCCGCGGAATCCCGCCAGATCTGGCGGGATTCCGCGGCCAGAACGGACGGAGGGCTGGAAAGTAGCGGGGGCAATGTCACACCCAGGGCGTACCGTCAGGAGGCGTGGCCGACTCCGCTCCCCTCGATTGGACTGAGGTGCGCTTGGCGCGCCTCGACGCCGAGAAGCCGATGCGCCGGCTACCCGGGCTGGTCGCGGGCGCGGCCGGCCTCCTCTGGCGCACGTCGCCGTCACGTTTCGTGGTCACGGCCGCACTGCATGTGCTGCTGGCGACCGGCGCGGCCACGCAACTCCTGTTGGGACGCGATGCCCTCGCCCTGGTCCTGGCCGCACCCTCGGAGCGCACTCCGCTCAGCGACCTGATTCCTTCCCTTGCGGTGTTGGGCACCGTCACCGCCGGCATCTACATCCTGCGTGCGCTGGAACGACTCACCGAGGAAGAGCTTCGTCTCCGAGTCGCCCATGCCGCCCTCGGCGAGGTCCTCGACACGGCCGTCGCCGTCGACCTGGAAGCCTTCGAAACCTCCTCGTTCTTCGACCGGTTGCAGCGCGCCAAGATGTCAGCCCGCGATCGCCCGTGGGCCACCGTGCGCGCCCTGATCGGGCTCATGGCGAGCCTGCTCGGCTTCGTGGCGCTGGGCTCGGTGCTCGCCAGCCTCCAGCCGCTGCTCCTGCCCTTCGTCGTCGTCGCGACGATCCCCGGGCTCCTCGTCGCCACCCGGCTGAGCAACGCTCGGTTCCGGCTCCACCTGCGGCTGCTGCAAGACAGCCGGCGCGAAGACTACCTCGTCGATGTCCTCACGGGCCGCGACGAAGCCAAGGAGGTTCGGTCCTTCAACCTCGCGCCCGGCCTTCGCCGCCTCCACGACTCGCTCGCGCAGCGCCGAATCGACGAGTCGCTGGCGCTCTCCCGCAAGTCGGCCCGCGAACGACTCCTCGCCACTGCCCTCGGCGCACTCTCCACGGGCGGCGGCATCGCCATCCTGGTCTGGCTGGTCGTCACCCGGCGCCTCGATCCGGCCGGAGCGGCCGCGGCCGGATACGCCATGCAGCGCATCCAGACATGGCTCTCGAGCGCGATGCGCGGCGTGAACAGCCTGTATGACGGCGCGCTGTTCCTTGACGACTACGCCGACTTCCTCCGGCTGGGCCAGGAGGCCGAGGCGGCACGGGCCCGCCGCCCTCTCGACGGCCCGTTCGCGCGGCTGCGTGCCGAAGCGGTCGGCTTCACCTATCCGGGCTCGGCCACGCCTGCGCTCCACGACCTGCACCTCGAGGTCCGTGCGGGCGAGGTCGTCGCCCTCGTCGGCGAGAACGGTTCCGGCAAGACGACCCTGGCCAAGCTGCTGTCAGGGCTGTACTCCCCCTCGGAAGGACGAGTGTGGTGGGACGACGTCGACGTCGCCTCCATCGACCCGATCGCGCGGCGCGAGCAGGTGGCCGTCATATTCCAGGACTTCACCAAGTACCGCCTCACCGTGCGAGAGAACATCGGCCTCGGCCGCGACGCCAAGCTGGCCGACACTGACGCGATCCGCGCTGCGGCCCACGCCGCAGGCGCCGACGCGTTCCTCGAGGCACTCCCCGCGGGCTACGAGACCTTGCTCGCCAAGGACCTTGCGGGTGGCCGTGACTTATCCGTCGGGCAATGGCAGCGCGTGGCGATGGCGCGGGCATTCTTCCGTGACGCCCCCTTCCTCGTGCTCGACGAGCCCACCGCGGCACTCGACCCCAAGGCGGAGCACGCGCTCTTCGAGCGGATCCGTACCCTAGCCGCCGGCCGTACGGTGCTCTTGATAAGCCACCGCTTCAGCTCCGTCCGCAACGCCGACCGAATCCTCGTGCTCGACGACGGCCGCCTCGTCGAAGAGGGAACCCACACCGAGCTCTTGGCGGCATGCGGCCGCTACGCCGAGCTCTTCACGCTGCAAGCCGCTGCCTACCGCGACCAGGAAGCCCGAACTTGAGGCAATAACGAACGGATTCCGTTCGCTGTTGCCTCAAGTTCGAGGAGGGTCGGGGTGGCGCAGGTGGTAGTCGGTCGACTCTTGCCACGCGCGAGCCAGCGCGAGCAGGCGAGCCTCTCCGAAGAGGTGCCCGGTGAAGCTGACCGACCGCGGCGTGCCGTCATCACGGAACCCATCCGGCGCGACCACTGTGGGGTGGCCCGTCAAGTTGGTGGTAACAAGCGAACTCCCACCGAAGCTGGGGTGCACATAGGCATCGACGGGAGCAATGGCCTCGTCCATCTCGCGCATCAACATCGTTCGCAACCGATTGGCCCGGAGGTACTCGACCGCGGGGATCAGGCGCGACGTTCGGAACGAGTTCGGCCACGAATTGGGCTCCTGGCCGGCCATCCTCCGGTCTTCCCCCGAACGGGTGAGCTCGTCGAATGCAGTTGCGGCCTCGGCCTGCAGCACGATGCACATCTCGCTCACGGGGTACTCGGGAAGTTTGAGCGGAACGAGGTCGACCCCGAGCTGTTGCAGTTCCTCTAGAACATGGCTGTGCTCGTCATGCTCCTCGAAAGCCTTCTCCAGCACGCCGACGCGCCAGCCCCGCACGTCGGTCGGTCCCGGCATCTCGAACGGCAGGTCGTGCACCGTCGGATCGCGGCCGTCCGGGCCGCGGATGGCATCGAAAACCAGCGCGGCGTCGTTCACGGATCGACAGAGCGGCCCGAGCTTGTCCATCGACCATGACAGAGCCATTGCGCCATGACGGCTGACTCGTCCGAAGGTAGGCCGGAGGGCCGAGCAGCCGCACACCGTCGATGGCGACACGATCGAGCCGAGGGTTTCGGAACCGATGGCGAACGCGACACCACCCGCCGCAGTCGCGGCCGCCGACCCGGCGGACGAGCCGGACGATCCCTTCTCCGGCGCCCATGGGTTCCTCGTCATGCCGCCGAACCAGCGGTCGCCCATCGCCAGCTCACCCAGTGTCAGCTTGGCGACGAGGACGGCGCCGGCGTCGTCGAGGCGCTGCACGACCGTGGCGTCGACGTCGAGCATCTGATCGACGAAGGGGTCGGTGCCCCACGTCGTGCGATAGCCCCGCACCGACAGGAGATCCTTGGCGCCCCACGGGATGCCGTGCAGCGGTCCTCTCCACTCACCCTGGGCCAGCTCCTTGTCGCGCGCCGCAGCCTGTTCGAGTGCTCGTTCCCGCGTGAGGGTCACAACGCACAGCAGTTGTTCATCGATGCGCTCGAGGCGGTTGAGGTAGAGCTCGGTGAGCTCGACACTCGACACCTCGCGATCCCGCACAAGACGCGCAAGAGTGGTAATGCCGGCGAATGCGATGTCGTCGAGGTCATCGGGCCTCGGTACGCCGGTTGCCTCCAGCTCATACGGCGCACCGCCTGACGGATCGGGCCTGGCTTCGATGCCGGGCGCCAAGGGCGAGAAGCTCACGGCAGGGGGTACTGCGTTGTCGATCGGACGCTCCCGCAGCGCGGCATACATCCCGCGTGACCGGGTCGCCGCCTCCATCATGACCTCGACCTGATCGCTGTCGAAGGCGAGATCGATGACGTGCAGAGCGGCTCGGATCGTGTCGGCGTCGAGGGTGGGCGGCTGAGTGTCGTCGGCCATCGGGTCGAACCCTATTCGGCGCCGCAGATCCTCAGGCGGTCGTTTGCATGCATCACGGCCTGATCGGAGTGGGTAATAGTCGATAACCAGGATCACCGATCTCCGCATGAGGTGTCGGTAACGTCACCCTGATTCCATCGACGACAGGAGACACCTGAATGAGCCAAGGCAGTCGGCGCGCCGCGTTCTACGCGGCGTTGACAGTAATTGCGATCACGAGCTGGGCTCTGCCCCCTGCGCCCGCAGGCGGCTTCGAGCCACCGCCACCGATGCAGGCGAGTGCGAGCCTGCAGGATGCCAGCGGAAACTCGGTCGGGATCGCCACCTTCACCCAGGAGAGCGATGGCGTGCTCGTGAAGGCAGTGGTCACCGAACTCCCTCCGGGGTGGCACGGCTTCCACGTCCATGCCGTTGGCGACTGCACCGTCGGTGACGAGAGCAGTCCGTTCACTGCCGCCGGCGGCCACATGGGCGACGCGGACGCCCATGGCACGACTGGCCACGACGGCGACATGCCGCTCCTCTACGCCGACGCCGACGGCGTCGCGGTGGCGGTCTTCCGCACCGACAACTTCGGTGTGTCACAACTCCTCGATGACGAAGACGGCACCGCGGTCGTCGTCCACGCGGGCGCCGACAACTACGCCAACATTCCCGAGCGCTACGGCGAGGTGGACGCGACGACCAAGAACACCGGAGATGCGGGCATGCGGTTGCACTGCGGCGTCGTTCGCGAGGGCGCCATCGACCTCGTCAACCCCGGCTACTGGCTCGTGGGCAACGACGGCGGCATCTTCAGCTTTGGCGATGCAGGGTTCTTCGGCAGCACCGGCGACATCGAACTCAACGAACCCATCGTCGGACTGACGCCCCATGCCTCGCGGGGCGGGTACTGGCTCGGTGCCTCCGACGGGGGCGTCTTCGCCTTCGGCGACGCGCCGTTCGCGGGCAGCGCGGGCGACATCGACCTCAACGAACCGATCGTCGACCTCGCCTCCGCCCCCGGCGACGCGGGCGCGACGCTGGTCACGCCCGGCGGGGCGGTGTCCGGTAGCGTCAACTTCGCGACACTCGGCGACTCTGTCCGCGTCACTGTCGCCGTCACCGGCTTGTCGGAAGGCTGGCATGGGTTCCACGTGCACGCCACCGGCGCCTGCTCGGTGACCGAGGAAGGTGCCTTCCTTTCGAGCGGCGGCCATGTCGGCTCGGCGGGCGGCCACGGCACCGACAGCCACGACGGCGACATGCCCCTGCTGTATGCCAACCAGGCAGGTGTCGCACGGGCGACCTTCCTCACCGACAACTTCACGCTCGACCAACTCTTCGACGCCGATGGGTCCGCGGTCATCGTGCATGCCGGTCCGGACAACTATGCCAACATCCCCGACCGCTACGGCGGCCCGGATGAGATCACGAAGAACACGGGCGACGCCGGTGCGCGCCACCGGTGCGGAGTCGTCGAGTCGACGGGTAACGGCTACTGGCTCGCGGCCAGCGACGGCGGGATCTTCAACTACGGCGACGCTGGGTTCCACGGCAGTACCGGCGACATCGACCTCAACCAGCCCATCGTCGGCATCGCCGAGACGCCGTCGGGCCAGGGCTACTGGCTCGTCGCGGCCGACGGCGGCATCTTCGCCTTCGGCGACGCCGCCTTCTACGGCAGCACCGGCGACATCGACCTCAACGAACCCATCGTCGGCATGACGCCAACCGCGTCCGGCCTCGGCTACTGGCTCGTCGCGGCCGACGGCGGCATCTTCGCCTTCGGCGACGCCGTGTTCCACGGCAGCACCGGCGACATCGACCTCAACCAGCCCATCGTCGGCATCGCCGGGACGATCAGCGACGGCGGCTACTGGTTGATCGCCGCCGATGGAGGCATCTTCGCCTTCGGCGACGCCGTCTTCGCCGGCAGTACCGGCGACATCGACCTCAACGCACCCATCGTCGGGGGCGCCGCCTCCTAACCGCACCGAACTTGAGGCAATAACGAACGTATTCCGTTCGTTATTGCCTCAAGTTCACGCGGGAAGGGCATCGAGGGCGGCGGTCATCTCCGCGACGGTGGCGACGTTGTCCCACCGGTGGGTGATGATGCCGTCGGCTCCTACGAGGAAGACCCACGGTTCGGTCAGGTTCTGACTGTTCGGGTCCTTCGACATCCACTGCAGGGCCGCGGGGTTCAGCTTCTTCTCCTCGAAGTCCTCCCAGACCTCGATGTGGACGAAAGCAGCCCGGTCGTCATAGGTGTTCGCCAGGGCTGAGATCGCATCGGTGATCGGCCCACAGAACCGGCTCACACAGTAGACAGGCGTCGACACCACAACCAGCACAGGCCGGCCGGTGGCCAGGGCGCCGGCCACGGTCGTCTCGTGCAACTCGGGATCCGGCACCTCGCCGTCGTGGGCACGGGAATCGATCGCCTGGGGCTCGACCCCTGCGGCACCGGCCGTCGGATGCTCGGTCCGGGGAGCCTGATCACCGGGCGCCGGTGTCCGGTGCTCTCGGTTAACCCCGAACGCGGTCTCAGCGGTGATGGTGTCGCCATCGACTTCGGCGGTCATGACGACCCGCCAGAAGCCGGCCTCGTCGAAGCGCACCCCCTCGGCGCCGTAGACACCTCTAACCTCCGACGGCTCGAGCCGGCGGGGCTCGCCCTCAGTAGTTCCGGCAGACTCCCCGTCAACCCCTGGAATCGGCAGAAACGAGGCGATGGCCGTGGGGCCCGGACGCGGGACCTCCAGGGGTTCCTCTCTCGTGCCGAGATAGTGGAATTCGAACTCGACGGTGCCGAACGCCAGTCCCTCCCCGTTCGCGAAGCGGACACCCGCGATGTAGCGCTGGTCGATGCCGGTCGCCAGGTCGTAGCTCGCATTGTGAAGGCCGACTTCGTCGTCGCCTGCCGATGTGGTGGTCGGGGCGTCGCCCTGGTCTGCCTCTCCGCCGGTGGCGCCAGTGCCGCCACCGCCGCACGAGACGCCTACGAGTCCGAGGACGCAGATGAGCGCGACTAGGGAGCGCCGGGTCGTGCTGGTCATGGCAGGGAGTATTCCCTATCCGCAGGGTTCGGGGGGATCGCCGCCGACGGCGTCGATTGCCGCCGCCGTGGCCGCCGCCAGCTCGGCGAGGTTCCGAGCGAGGACATCGCGGTCACGGTCACCTCTTTCGCGTGCGAGGTCAGCCTCCACCGCAGCCTTGGCCTCCAGCAGGCGGGCCGCCACCGTCCGATCCTCTTCCTCTACCCGGGCGGCCAGATCGTGCAGCTGGTCGTGCACCCGGCCGAAGACTGCCTTCTCGGCCGCCTCGACGTCACCCGCGTCGGTAGCGTCGACGGCGGCGCATAGCTCCGCATGAGCCGACTGGTCCGGGGCCGGCTGCGACGGCTCGCCATAGCCGCAGGCCCCGAGCATGAGGACCAGCGCGCACGCGAGGAGGAGAACCGGGCGGATCATGCTCTCATTCTGGGCCATCACTCTCACTGGAGGGTCATACCAGTCTGGAACTCGGTTGTGCGGACGAACCAGTTGGGGCAGAGTGACGTCCAGCCCGTCCACGAGCGAAGGAGGTTGTGCCGTGTCAACGAAGACGAACGACTCCCGGCCCGCCGCCCGCTCCGTGCGGCTCATCGCTGCCTGAACACTGTCGGCTGCGGGCCCCATCCCGCGACCACGTGTCAAGGAGCGACCACTTGCCTTCACGCAAGCAGTACTCGCGCCTCCCGGCCATGTCCCAGAAGCGCGACACCGATGACTTCCAGCGGATCTACCGCACGCCCAAGCAAGCGGGCTGGGACGACGCCGACGACGACCCCGAGGCCTCCACGTATCACCTGGCGGAGGCGCACGGGCCCGAGCCGGTGCCCGACTGGGTGATCACCAGCGACGCGGCCCGCCAGTACGACCTCGGCACTCTCAAGACAGGGAAGGAAGCCGACGTAAGCCTCGTCGAGCGCCACCACGGAGATCAGGTCAACGTCCTCGCGGCCAAGCGCTACCGCAAGTTCGAGGACCGCATGTTCAGGAACGACGCCCGCTATCGGAAGGGACGCCGAACCGGCGAGAGCCGGCTCGACAAGGCGGTCGCCCAAGGCAACCGGGCCGGCATGGCCTTCCGTGCCCAACAGTGGGTGCACACCGAGTTCGAGGTCCTCGGACGGCTGTGGTCGGCCGGCGTCAGGGTCCCCTACCCGGTCCAACAGCTCGGGCGAGAGATCATGATCGAGTTCATCGGCTCCGAGCACGCCGCCCCGCGCCTGGTGCACGCTCAGCTGACGGCGGAGCAGCTCCACGATGCCTGGGACCAGGTAGTCGAGGCGATCGCCGGGATGGTCCGGGCGGGCGTCGTCCACGGCGACCTCAGCCCCTACAACATCCTCTGGCACGACGGGCGCGTCGTCATCATCGACTTCCCCCAGGCCGTGGATCCCATCGGCCACCCCGAAGGGATGGCACTGCTACAGCGCGATGTCGACAACGTGTGCGACTGGTTCGCGCGGCGTGGCCTGGCGAGAGACGCCTCCGACCTCTTCGCCCAGATGGTTTCGGAGGCCTACTGACCGCGCGCTACTGACGGTGTCATAGGTCGTGGCCAGAATGGGACGATGGCGCGCCGCATCTGGTACTCGGTCGTTGCGGTGTCGCTCGCGGTCGTGGCGGGGACCCAGGTCGTGGGCTCCGGTGACGACGGCAAGGTTGAGCGGGGCGAGGCCACCGTCACGAGAGTCGTCGACGGCGACACCATCCGAGCTGACATCGGGGGAATCGAGGAACGCGTCCGGCTTATCGGCATCGACACCCCCGAGACCCGCGGGCGGGGCGGCCTGCGGGAGTGCTTCGGCGAGGAGGCCAGCCGCCACCTGGCCACCCTCATCCCGCCCGGTACTCCGGTTCGGCTCGTGCGCGACGTCGAAGCCCGCGACCGATACGGACGCCTTCTCGCGTACGTCTACCGGGTCGACGACGGACTCTTCGTCAACCTCGCCCTGGCGCGCGACGGCTACGCCGCGCCACTTACCTTCCCGCCCAACGTCGCCCACGCGGACCAGTTCGTGGGGGCCGCAGCCGAGGCTCGCGCTGCGGGCCGGGGTCTCTGGGATGAGTGCGGTGGACCCGACACCCCCCTCGACAAGCTTTAGTCTGATCGGTGTGACGACGCTGGCCGAGCGCCTCGGCTATCCGGGCGACGCCAAGCTGCTGATCATCAACTGCGACGACCTCGGGTCGAGCCACGCCGCGAACGTGGGCGTCTACGAGGCGCTCCGGGACGGCATCGCCACCAGCGCGACGTTGATGGTGCCGTGCCCTTGGGCGCGCGAAGCAGCCGCCCGCTACCGGGGCGAGGACGTCGGAGTGCATCTCACCCTCAACGCCGAGTACGACCTCTACCGATGGGGTCCGATAACCCACGCGCCCTCCCTCCTCGACGGTGACGGCGGTTTCCCCCGAACCGTCGAGGACCTGTGGGACCATGCCGACGTCGACGAGGCCAGGCGAGAACTCCGCGCCCAGGTGGAGCGGGCGATCTACTGGGGTTTCGATGTGAGCCATCTCGACTCCCACCTCGGTGCCCTCCAGCTCCGACCAGAGTTCTTCGACGTCTACCTCGAACTCGCGGTCGACTTCCGGCTGCCAATCCGTCTGTCGGGAGCCTCGACGGAACGCACGATCGGCTTCCCGTTCCGTGCCCTCGCGGAGGAGGAGGGAGTGCTGTTTCCCGACTACTTCGTCTACGTGCGGGGCTCAGGAAGCCGGCGGGCCATCGAGCGCACCCTGTTCGAGCTGCGCTCAGGTGTGACCGAGGTCTACGTCCATCCCGCCATCGACTCGGCCGAGCTGCGCGCACTCGCGCCCGACTGGGGAGCCCGGGTCGACGATCATGACGTCGTCGTCAACGACCACTCCATGCGGGCGCTCGCCGAGCGAGCCGGCGCCAAGCTCATCGGTTACCGAGAGCTGCGCGACGCCATGCGCGCCGGCACAAGTTGAGCCGGGCGGGGGCGCTCAGGCGCCGACTCGGCGTCCGCTTCCGGCACCCGACCCAGCTTGTTGTCTGGGCCTTCGCTCTCGCCATCGCGGTGGGGACTCTGCTGCTCCTGCTGCCGGTCTCTCGCGCCGGACCGGGCGGAGCCCCGCTGCTGACGGCCCTGTTCACCTCGACCTCGGCCGTCTGCGTCACCGGGCTCATCGTCGTCGACACACCGGGCTACTGGACCCCATTCGGCCAGACCGTGATTCTCATGCTCATACAGTTCGGCGGCTTCGGCATCATGACGGGCGCGGCGCTCCTTGCCCTCGTCGTCGCCCGACGCATCGGCCTCCGCCAGCGGGTGGCCACGGCGACGGAGGCCGGGGCGCTGAACGTGGGCGACGTCCGACAGGTCATCATCGGAGTAGCCCGCCTCGCGGTCGTATTCGAAGGCGGCGGCGCGGTATTGCTGGCGGCTCGATGGTGGATCGGCTACGAGGAGCCCTTCGGTCGGGCGGTGTGGCTCGGCCTCTTCCACTCGGTCTCGGCCTACAACAACGCCGGCTTTGCGCTGTTCTCCGACAGCCTCACAAGCTTTTCCCGCGACCCTTTCGTCATCGGGACGATCTCCGTGCTCGTGGTCAGTGGTGGCCTCGGCTACCCGGTCTTCCGCGACCTTCAGCGCCGCGGTCTGGCGTTCCGGCGGTGGTCGCTGCACTCGAAGCTCACCGTCGTCACGACAGCAAGCCTCGTTGCCGTGGGCGCCGCCGCGTTCTGCCTGTTCGAGTGGACGAACCCCGACACCCTCGGACAGTTCTCCACACCGATAAGCATCATGGAAGGGCTCTTCCACGCGCTCGCACCGCGTACGGCGGGGTTCAACACTGTCGACTACAGCATGTTGCGCGAGGAGAGCCTCTTGGCGACTAACGTGCTCATGTTGATCGGTGGCGGGTCGGCCTCTACCGCAGGCGGCATCAAGGTCACAACCTTTGCCTTGCTGGCCTTCGTCATCTGGTCGGAGCTACGAGGCGAGCCTGACGTCAATATCTTCGGGCGCCGGACGCCGGGCCACGTCCACCGGCAGGCGGTCGCCGTCGCCCTGATGGCGGTCGGGCTCGTCATCGTCGGCACTCTCGTCCTCCTCGCCACTACGACACACATCGCACTCAGCCCTGTGCTGTTCGAGGTCGTCTCCGCCGTCGGCACCGTAGGGCTCTCCCAAGGGATCACAGCTTCCTTGCCCGCTGTCGGACAAGTCGTCATCGTGGTGCTGATGTTCGTAGGCCGGCTCGGTCCCCATACCTTTGGCGCCGCCATCGCGTTGCGCGAGCAGGACCGCCTGTACCGCTTCCCCGAGGAGAGACCGATCATTGGCTAACGAGAGCAACACTTCAGGTCGGGCGCGTACGCGGGCCCGGGAGCGCCGGGCCTCGCTACGCGCCAGCCGGGCCAAGCAGGACGAGGTACTCGTTATCGGACTCGGTCGCTTCGGCAGTGCGCTCGCGGAGGAGCTGGTAGCCCTCGGCTATGAGGTGCTGGCGATCGACTCGAACCCGGTTCTCGTGCAGCGCTTCACCGGCCGCATCACCCAGGTCGTCGAGGCGGACTCCAGCAGCGTTGCCGCGATGGCACAACTCGACGTTCGGAGCTTCAGCCGCGCGGTCGTGGCGATCGGCACCGACATCGAAGCCAGCATCCTGACCACCGCTCTGCTCGTCGATGCAGGGATCACCGACATCTGGGCGAAGGCGATCACCGAGGCGCACGGTCGGATTCTCGAGCGGGTCGGCGCCCACCACGTGGTATTCCCCGAGCACGACATGGGCCAGCGGGTGGCCCATATGGTCACCGGGCAGATGCTCGACTACATGGAGCTCGACGAGAGCTTCGTGCTGGTGGAGACGCGAGCCCCGTCCGACCTCTTGGGCCAGACACTCGGCGCCTCCGACGTGCGCGCCAAGTACGGGGTGACCATTGTGTGCATCAAGCCCGCGGGTGAGCCTTTCACCTACGCCACTGCCGACACGATCGTTGAGGAGGAGGACATCCTGCTGGTGGCGGGCTCCAAGCACGAGGCCGAGGAGTTCGCCCGTCGCGCCTGACCACGCGAACTTGAGGCAATAACGCACGGATTCCGTGCGTTATTGCCTCAAGTTCCGGGCGAGGCGGCGGAAGACCCGCGAGACCGTGGCGCCGGCGGTGTTGGCGTAGAAGCCGGCGGGACCGACCCACGCAACTTCGGCCGATGGTCGACCGGTGGCGTGGATGTCACGGCAGAGCGCAGCGAGGAGGGAAGCCCCCACGCCCCGATGGCGCGAGTTGGGATCGGTCCCCATGGGGCCGATCCACCCGAGCCGGTTGACCGAATGGCACGCAAAGCCGACCGTCTCGGCGGTGGCATCGTCGACCGCCCGAAACCCGCCCCCGCCCTCGATTCCGCGGTCGAGCTCCGGAACCCAGTTCGGGAAGTTTGCCGTGCAGAAGGCGGTGGTGGCTACAACCGCGGCATCGTCGAGGACCCGTTCGACCGTCACGCCCTCGGGCGCCGGCGCCCGGAAAGTGGTGGGACAGGCCATGTTGAATTCCGCACCTAGGGGGCGATAGCCGGAAGCTTCGAACAGGCACAGTGCTCCGAGCGCCTGGAAGTCGACGCCCGGCCAGAAGTAGAAGGGAGCCGAAGCGCCCACGATGAGATCGGTGGCGCCCTGGGCGACGGTCCACTCCTCCGCCGCGGCCACCAGCTCGCGCCCTAGTCCCCGGCGATGCACGTCGGGGCGCACGACCAGCAGCTTGTAGTACGCCAGCCGGCGGTCGCCGCTGTCGCGGACGACAAGCGACACCGCCGCCTCGCCTCGGGGCGCCGCCAGCGTCACACCGCCGTCGGGATCCTCCCACAGGCAGGCAATGAGCTCGTCCTCGGTGAGCCCTTCGGCGGCGAGGGCGGCGTCGACGAGTTCGGCGAGCTGCCCCGAGGAGTCACGGGTCCACTCCGTCAGCTCGGCCATGACGGGGACCCTAACCGCACGAGTTCACGTCGCGACCGCTTCATGACGTAGCTTACGAGGCTCGTGGACAGGAACGAGACCTCCCGCCGCCGGTTCCTCGCCGGCCTTGGAGCAGGTGGCCTGGCGCTCGGCGTCGGGCTACCCGCAACCGTCGCGGCGCAGGAGGAAGACAACGGGGAAGAAGAGACCGAAGCAGCCGGCGACGAGGCAGCGGCGGCGGTCATCGAAACGCTCGAGCTGGCAGCCGCCGCGTTCTACGACCAGGTGGTGTCAGGCGGGAAGGTCGAGAGTCCGGCCGGTCTCGCGATGGCAGCCGATGTGGCCCGCCATCACCGCGAACATGCCGGGCAGTTCGGCGACCTCGCGGGGTCCGAGGCGGTCGGCGAACCGAACGGTCGCCTGCTGCAAACCTTCCTCGATCAGCTCGAACAGGCGCAGTCGGAGACCGAGGTGTTGCGACTCGCCCACGACCTCGAAACCGCCCTGGCGTCGACCCACCTGAGCGAGCTCAACCGCTTCGAAGACGAGGAATCCGTCGAGGCCACCTCGGCGATACTGCCCGTCGAGTCCCAGCATGCGGCCGCCATCGGCCGGATCGGCGGGTTGCCACTGAGCCGGTCAGTGCCCGGGCTCGAGAACCTCGACCTGGCACTCGATGTGTCGCAGTTCCCCGCTACAACCACTACTACTACGACCGCCTGACCGAACGAGGAGTGCGCGTGGTTCGTTCTGCTCATGAGACCCTCGCCCCTGACACGGCGATCGACCGCCGGACCCTTCTGAGGATCGGGGGCCTTTCGGCCGCGGGAGCCGCACTGCTCGCGGCGTGCGGCGTCGGGGTCGGCGGTGGTGAGGAAGGCGTCACCGCCACTACGACGATGACAACGCCGTCACCCTCGGACATCAGCATCCTGCAGACCGCGACGACGCTCGAGGCACTCGCCATCGAGGTGTACGAGCGCGCGATCGAGGCCGGGCTCCTCACCACTCCTGCAGTCGTCGAGGCGGCCGAACTGCTCGTCGAACACCACCAGGAACATCAGTCACTGTTCGCAGGCGAGACGTCCAAGCTCGACGGCAAGGTCGCCTCGGGCGTGAACGAATCCCTGCAGGATCGAGTTGCGGAACAGGTCGCCGCCATGGCGGCAGAGGAGGACGTCCTACGCGTCGCCCTCGACATCGAACGCGCCCTCGCGGCGACCTACCAGGCCAACACGGCCGCAGTCGTCAACCCCTCGCTCCGCGTCCCTCTCATGAGCGTCGGAGGCGTCGAGGCACGGCATGTCACCCTGATCGCCTCGGTTCTCGGCGAGCCGCTGTTCCCCGAGAGCGGCATCCAGGCTACCGACGGTGCGGTATCGCCTGGAGCCTGAACGTCCGGACGGGGATTCTCAGTACTCGGTGACGGTCCGGATCTGCTCCTGCAGCGCCTGATACTCAGGTGAGTTCGTGATGGGCAGGAGCGCCATCAGCTTCTCCATCTGACCGTCGACCTTCACCCGTCCTTGCATGAAGGCGTTCTGGGCGTCCATTTCGCCCTGCTGAATCTTCTTGGCGTCCTCGTAGCTCATCGTCAACGTGAGCTCAGGATCATCGAGGTCGCCAACCGTCGCCTCGAGAAGCTTGCCTTCTTCGAGCACCCAGTAGTAGCGGTTCTCACCATCCGGGCCACCCGTGAGCACGTACTGCATGCGGGTCGTGGCTCCGGGCCGTTCGGGCTGATGGGCCGCCAGCCGTTTGGTCTCGTCGTGCCACTCCTGGGTCAGCCATTTAGGCATCGTCGCCCTCCCTTCGTCTCAGGATCCTCTGACGCCCTCAGCCAGAGCGGGGGAGGTCCTTCCAGGCAACATCCTTGCTCACGTCGATGTCACGGGGAAGGCCGAGCACGCGGTCACCGAGAATGTTGCGCATGACCTCGGAGGTCCCGCCCTCGATCGTGTTGGCTCGCGATCGCAGAAAGGCTCGGATGCGAGCAGCGGTATCGGTGTCGGCCGGATCCCATGCCGTGGCGGCGCTGCCGAGGACGTGCATCGCCAGACTCTGGAGTCGCTGGTTGTGCTCGGCCTGGAACAGCTTGGTGATCGAGCCCTCGGGACCTGGCTGAATGCCGGCTTTGCGCTTTGCCTGGGCGCGGAAGTTAGTGATGCGGATGAGGCGTCCGTCGATGACGGCGCGCATCAGGGCGTCGCGCAACACCGGGTCGTCGTAGGCTCCGGTCTTCTTGGCGAAGCGGACGAGGTCATCGACGGGACCGCCCACGATGTCGCCGCCCGCACTCCCCGATCCAGAGAGAGCGACGCGCTCGTTCATCAGCGTCGTGGTGGCAACTGCCCACCCTTCACCCTCGGGCCCCAACCGGTGGCTGTCGGGGATGCGCACGTCGTTGAAGAAGACCTCGTTGAACTCGGCGTCGCCCGTGATCTGCTTCAACGGTCGCACCTCGACGCCTGGCGCCTTCATGTCGACCACGAAGTAGCTGAGGCCCTTGTGCTTCGGTTGGTCAGGGTTGGTCCGAGCAAGCAGGAGTCCGAACGAGGAGATGTGGGCAAGGGTCGTCCACACCTTCTGGCCGTTGACGATCCACTCGTCGCCGTCGCGGACGGCCCGCGTCGCGGCACTCGCGACGTCTGACCCGTAGCCGGGCTCGCTGAAGAGCTGGCACCAGATCTCCTTGTTCTGCGCCATCGGCAGCAGATAACGCTTCTTCAGTTCCTCCGAACCCCACTGCATGATCGTCGGGGCGCCCATGCCGAGGCCGATGATGTTGAACGACCGAGGCGCCTTGTACTCGGACTTGACTTCCTCGACCACCCGGGCCTGGGTGGGTTCGAGGCCCGCCCCGCCGTACTCCTTGGGCCAGGTGGGCTGGGCCCACCCTGAGGCGCCGAGCTTCTCGAGAAACTCGGGCTGATTCAGCTGGCTACGCCCCTCGGCAAGCTTGGCGTCGTCGCCCTTCTCGACCCCCTCGATCCACGCGGGAGGGAGGTTCTCACGAAGCCACGCCACGACCTGGTCACGGATGTCTACGTCGGTGAGAGCGCTGGTATCGGTCGCTGTCATGACCGCCAGGCTACTTGACCGCGCGGTCAAGTAGCCACGCGACGCGATACCTCTTCGAGACGGTGCACAACGTTGCCGAGCGTCTCGGCAAGCGGCCCGAGAACAGCGTGATCGTCGGCCGCCATCTCCCCGTCTCGCCTTCCCACCGCGTGCAGACCTCGGGACCACGCACCGGTGGTGACGACCGCGAGGGCGGCAAACCCGCCGAGATGGTCGAGTTTCTCCGGCGCCTCGGACACGCCTCGATCGAGGGCGTCGCGAAGGGCAGTGAAGAGATCGAAGGCTTCGTTCGGCTTCAACGACTCCATCGTCGGCGCGGCGAGGAACAGCTGCGGACCGTTGTCACCCGACGAGTGCAGGTAGGCGACCAGGTCGATGCCCGGTCGGGCGGCACGCAGCGCTTCGAGCCCCGCGTAGATCAACTCCTGCAGGCTCAGCTCGACGCTCGTGGTGACGTCGTCCCGGCCGGACTCCTCGTCCGGCACCGAGGCTTCGTCCGTCACTGGTACCGACCGTGGGCGGGCGCGTGCGAGGGGGGACCGCTCGGACCCTCCGGCCTAGAACCGCTCTGATGGGAGCGGGCCTGCGGTGGCGGGGCGTCGGCCCGGCCGTTCCCGCGACCGGAGGCCGCCTCGGCCCGGTCGTTGCCACGACCGTGTGGGCGATCAGAGGAAGCCGAGGCCGCACGCACGACGGCAGGCTCCCGACTCTCGGTGGGCTGCACCGCCGGGCTGGAAGCCGCCTCCGCGGTCGTGCTAGCCGCCTGGGTGCTCTTCGCCGCCGTAGAGGACAAAGACTTGCCGCCCACGGTGGGCTCGCCGGTACTCGCCGCCGGTTCGGGAGCCGGAGGGCGCGCGACCGCAAGCTCGAGCAAGGCGGCACCGACTGGCCCAGTTGCCAGACCGCGCCGGACGATGACGCCACCGGTGTCCTTGGTCACGACTACTCCCGCGACCTGAGGCCGGGCGGGTGCAGGCGCCGCGGTGAGCGGTGCAGGCAACAGCGAAGGCGTGAGACGGCTCGCAGGTGTGACCACGGCGATGACGAGCAGCGCGGCGATCGCGACGAGCGCGGCGGCGTACCCGAGGTCGCGTACCGCGCCGCGTGCGCTCGACCGTGTCGCGTCGCCGTTGTTCATAGGTACCGCCCACTAGGTGCCATCACTGTATGTGGCTGATTGTATACGAAACGTGGTCGAAGCGGCAACAACGTCCCAAGCCGTCGGGAAACGGGGAATTCACGCTGTCAGGCACCGAGCACCGCGTGGGCGACCATGAAGTAAATCACCAGGCCGGTGGCGTCCACGAGGGTCGTGATCAGGGGCGCGGACACGACCGCGGGATCCACACCGACCCGGTTTGCGAGCATCGGCAGGGTCGAACCTGCGAAGGTCGCCCAGGTACAGACCGTGACTAGCGTGGTCGCCACGATCAACGCGATGTCCGCGCCGAAGAAGCCCCAGACGGGGAAGAAGCCGACGCCACCGAGGATCAGGCCGAGCAAGAGGCCAACTCGTAGCTCGCGCCACACGACGAGTGGGAGATCGCGGAAGCGAACCTCGCCCACTGCCATGGCGCGGATCACGACGGTGGCCGCCTGCGAACCCGAGTTACCGCCCGTGCCGATCAGCAGCGGGATAAACAGGGCCAGCGTGACCACGCGGTCGAGGGTGTCCTCGAAGAACTGCAGCACGTTGACCGTTAGCCCCGCGGCCGCGATGAGCACCATGAGCCAGAGGGCGCGACTGCGCGCCACTCCGAGCACGGACGCAGCGAGGTAGGGCCGGCCGAGGGGTTCGCTGCCGCCGAACCGTTCGACATCCTCGGTCGCTTCTCGCTCGAGGATGTCGAGCGCGTCATCGACGGTCACGATGCCAACGAGACGATGCTCGCGATCGACAATCGGAATGGCGAGGAAGTCGTTGTCGTGGAGCCGGCGCGCCACGTCTTCCTGGTCTTCGTCGGTGGTTGCGGTCACCAGCTCGCTGGTCATGAGACTGGCGACTTGTCGGGCGGGCTCGGCGAGCACCAGATCCTTCAGCGACACGACCCCGACGAGGCGACGGGTGCTGTCGACGACGTACAACGCGTAGATCGTCTCGGCATCGACACCGCGTTCGCGCACGCGGTTCAGCGCGGCTTGGGCTGTCATGAGCTCCGGGATGGATACGTACTCCGGAGTCATGATCCGACCGGCGCTCTCGGCGGGGTACCCGAGGAGGGTCGTGGTGCGTCGGCGTTCCTCGGGGCTCACGCGGTCGAGGAGTCGGGCCGCGATGCCGGCAGGCATCTCATCGAGGAGCCGGGCGCGGTCGTCGGGGTCGATGTCCTCGACCACCGCCGCGACCTCGCTCTCCCGCAGGGCGTCGAGCAACGCGATCTGATGCTGGGGGTCGAGCTTCTCGAACACCCCGAGGGCGTGATCCTTGGTGAGCAGGCGGAAAAGGATCGCCTGCTGGAGGGGCTCGAGGCGTATCAGCTCCTCGGCGATCTCGGCCTCGCTGTGGTCTGCCAGCGCGGCGCGCATCGCCGTGACGTCGCGAGCATCGAGGGCATCGGTGATGTCAGTCATGTCTGGAGTCGTCAGGGTCCGGCTTCCGGACCCTAACCACTCCAGAGCGCGATGGCGCTAAAGTTGGTCGATCTCGGAAGCGAGGTCGATGTCAGCTTGCGTAAGGCCACCTTCGGAGTGCGTCGTCAGCTGCAACGTCACCTTGTTCCACCGGATGTCGATGTCGGGGTGATGGTTGGCGGCCTCGGCGCGCTCTGCGACGGAGTTGACGAAGGCCATGGCGGCCGCAAAGTCGTCACGCTCGGCCACTTTGACGATGGCATCACCCTCGCGAGTCCAGTCGAGTGACCCCAGCGCCGAAGCGATGGTTGCATCATCGAGACGGGCCATGGCCGCAAGGCTATCGTCGCCGGAGTGAGCGACTTCGATGTCCTGATCGACCGCTTCATCGGTCACGAGATGCAGGAAGCCCCGACGCGGGCGAGTGCCCTCGGGATCGACGGTTACGACGACCAACTCGGCAGCTTCACCGAAGCCGACTACGTCCGGCGCGCACAAGCCGACAAGGACTGGCTGATCCGGTTCGAGGAAGTCCCGGAAGCCAGCCTCGGATTCGACGAGCGGATCGACCGTGACCTCGCCGTCTCGACCCTGCGCGGGCGGGTGATCCTCCAGGACTGGGAGAACTGGCGGCGCGACCCGGCGACCTACGTGCAGCCTGGGCTATCGGGTGTCTTCAGCCTCTTCCTGAACCGGCTCCATCCGGAGGACGACCTGGTGCGGTTCGCGGCCGCTCGCCTACGCGCCGTGCCGGATGTCCTGAAGTGCGCACGGGCAAACCTGGCCGAGGAACTCGCTGACCCGCTCATCGTCCGCCGCGCACTGGGCTCGTGTCAGGCCGGCGTGCGGTACGCACGCGACCTATTGCCGGAAGAGGTGTCCGACGCTGACCTGCGGTCGGAACTTGCTGATGCCGGCGCGACCGCCGCCGCCGCCTACGAGGAGTTCGTTCCGTTCCTCGAGGGTCTCGCCGAGAGAGCGTCCGGCGAGTGGTCGATCGGCGAGGCTCGTTACAGCGCGCTCCTCAGAGAGAAGGAGATGCTCGGCTACGGCGCCCGCACGATGCTGGAGCGGGGTTGGGAGGCCTACAACGAGATCAGTGCCTCGATGTCGCGCCTGGCTAGCGAGATTGCGGGCACCGACGACTGGCAGGCGGTCGTGAAGGATCTCAACGCTGACCACCCCGCCACCCCGGAAGCGATGCGCGAGGAGTACGCCCGGTGGACGGAACGGTCACGACAGTTCCTCCACGAGACCGGCATCGTGACGATGCCAGAGGGCGAGGAGTGCCGGGTCGTGGCCTCGCCGCCCTTCCAACGCCCGGTACTGGCCGTTGCCTCCTACAGTTCGCCCCCCGCGTTCAAGCCAGGGCTCACCGGACACTTCTTCGTGCCTTTCCCGCCCGATGGCGTCTCCGACGCCGAGGTCCAGAAGCGGCTCGAGACCAACAGCTTTCACACGATCCCTGCGGTGACGGTGCACGAGGCCTATCCCGGCCACCACTGGCACCTGGCGACCGTCCACGGCAACCCGCGGCCCATCCGCAAGATCCTCGGGACCTCGTACTTCACCGAGGGATGGGCCCTCTACGCCGAGATGCTGATGCGTGACCATGACTTCTTCTCCGATCCACGCCACGTCCTGTGCCAGCTCGATGCGCGCATCTTCCGGGCCGCCCGGATCGTTGTCGACACCAGCCTCCACATGGGCGAGATGAGCGTCGACGAGGCAGTGGAGTTCATGAGCACGAAAGCCAGCTTGTCGGAGCCGACCGCACGCGCTGAGGTAGGCCGATACTGCGCGTGGCCGACCCAGGCGGCGTCGTACCTAACCGGCTGCATGGAGATCGAGCGGATGCGTGACGACTACCTGGCTGCTGGGAAGGGCGACATTCGAAGGTTCAACGACACCATTGCGGGATCCGGGATGCTGCCCATCGGGCTGGCCGAACAGGTCATCCGGGAGACGCCGTAACCCGGAAGCCATCCAGGCCTTCCGGCTCCTCGACATGGGCTTCCACCGCGTCCACTCGCGCACGGGGCGGACCATGCCGGCACCAGTCGACCATGCGGGCCACGGCCCTCTCGTCGCCCTCGAACACCGCTTCGACTCCGCCGTCACGCCGGTTGGCGACGTGACCTGACACGCCCGCCTCGAGGGCTTGCCGGCGACAGCCGTCCCGAAAGAAGACGCCCTGCACGCGGCCGGAGACGATTACGCGCCGCCGCACAACCGCGTCCGTCACGTCGACTCAGGAGTCCGAGCGCCGGAACTCGGGTTCGGACGAGAAGTCCCGGGCATCTTCGGACCTCCGTTCCTGGAATTCGTCGGGCGAGTGCGACTCTAGGCGCGTCATGGAAATACAAGACGTGCTGGTTGTGGCGCTGCTCGCCTTCTTCGGCTCCCGGCTTCTCATATCGGCGGGGCGCTCGTTGCAGGGGCCCGCAAGACGTCACGCGCGCATGCTTATCGGCGGTCTCCGGTGGCGGCATTTCGCACCCATCCCAGTAGTGATCCCCGTCGTACTCGCCACCGCCCTGCTGCTGCTCGAAGTGCCCGGCTTGTCGTTCGGCTGGTGGGTCGCCCTGGGCGGAGAAGGCAACCCCGTGTTCGGCGTTACCGAGACCACTGCGGGCACTCCATTCGAGCTGTTGATACCGGTGGTGTTCATCGGGCTCCTCTTACCGGCCCTGCCGCTCCTCGTGGAAGGCGAGGAGCGGATGTTCCGCCTTGGTGCGGAGAGCTGGTCGGGGTGGAAGCGGCTCTGGAAGGGCCTGCTGTTCGGACTGGTGCACGCCGCCATCGGGATCCCGATCGCCGTGGCCCTCGCGCTCTCGATCGGCGGCTGGTACTTCACCGCCGCCTATCTACGGGGTTGGCGGGTCGGGCACAGCCGCTCCGCCGCACTGCTGGAGAGCACCCGCGCCCACCTCGCCTACAACCTCACTGTCATCGCCATCGTGACGGCGTTCCTCGTGCTCCTCATCGCGCTTCACCTGGCCCCGTGACGCCGCGGAGCGCGGCGGGACACGGCGATGGTTGTCGCCTCGCGCTTCGGGCCGCTTAACATCGCACCGTGAGTCAATGGACACCCCACAAGCTGGCCGGCGAACAGCTCGACGCGCTCGTGTTGAAACCAGGCCAGCGCTGCCGCAGCAAGGTCGATCTCCCGGGCGTTCCCGCAGGAACGGAGGGCAAGGTAACCGTCGCCAACGGGTTCAGCTGGCTCCGCTACTGGGTCCGGTTCGACAACGGCGTCGAGGTCGGGTCCCTCGATGCCCGGCAACTCGAGTTGATCCCCAAGACAAAGAGGTCATGGGCCTGATCGTCGTTGCCAGCGCCAACGGCGCGATCGGCATCGATGCGGCCTGGGAAGTGCTGGAGAGCGGCGGATCAGCCCTCGACGCGGTCGTCGCGGGCACCAGGCTCGTCGAGGCGAACGCCGACGACCACACCGTCGGCTACGGCGGTTACCCCAACCTGCTCGGCGAGGTGGAACTCGATGCCTCGATCATGGACGGGGCAACCAGACGGGCAGGCGCAGTAGCAGGCATGCGGGGATACCGCTACGCGATCTCGGTGGCTCGCGCCGTCATGGATCGTCTTCCTCATGTACTCGTCGTCGGAGAGGGTGCCGCCCGACTCGCCGCCGAGATCGGACTTGAGCCTGAGGACCTCCTGACCGAGGAGGCGGCTCGGGTGTGGCGCGACGGGCTCGACGGCAAGCTCCCCGAGGGCTCGTTGGGCGCGCGCATGTTGGAACGAGTGTCTGGCCTGCCCGAACTCGCCGGCCTGGCAAAGCTCGCGACTGATCCGGAAGAGGCCAGCGGCACCGTCAACTTCATTGCAATCGATGGCGGTGGCCACCTCGCCTCCGCGGTGAGCACGAGCGGCTGGGCCTTCAAGTATCCCGGCCGAGTGGGCGACTCGGCGCTGATCGGAGCCGGCAACTACTGCGACGACCGCTTCGGCGCGGCTGCATGCACGGGGTTCGGCGAGCTCGCGATCCGCGGTTCGACCGCCCAGCGCATCGTCGCAGCGCGCGCCGCGGGACTCTCGCTCGAGGATGCGACCCGCGCCGGCATCGCCGATCTCTGGTCCCTCGGTGTGCCACCCGAAGAGGTGATCATGCATGCCGTCGCCGTCGACCGCGACGGGAACCACACCGCGGTGACAACCCGTCCGCAAGGCGCGGACTACGTGGTGCGCACTGACCGCATGTCAGGTTACGAACAGATTCCCCGGCGTCAGGTGACTCCGTAGTTCGGGGCTTCCTTGGTGATGACGACGTCGTGGGGGTGGTTCTCACGCAGGCTCGCGGGTGACACTCGGATGAACCGGCTCGTGGCTTGCAGGTCGGCCACTGTCGGCGCCCCGCAGTAGCCCATCGCCTGGCGAAGCCCGCCCACCAGTTGGTGGATGACGTTGGCAAGCGGGCCCTTGTAGGGCACCCGGCCCTCGATGCCCTCCGGGACGACCTTGCCGCTCTCGACTCCCGCTTGGAAGTACCGGTCCTTAGAGAACGATCGACCCTGCATCGCTCCCATCGACCCCATGCCCCTGTACTCCTTGAACTGTTCGCCCTGGTGGATGACGATCGCCCCCGGCGACTCGTCTACTCCGGCGAGTGCATTGCCGACCATGACGCTGCTAGAACCGGCTGCGAGCGCTTTCGCGATGTCCCCGGAGAACTGCACGCCGCCGTCTGCAACGACGGGGACGTGGTCGGGTGCCGCCGCGGTGGCGCAGTCGAAGATCGCGGTGATCTGCGGTACACCAATTCCGGCCACGACTCGGGTCGTGCAGATCGAGCCCGGTCCGATCCCACACTTCACGCCGTCGGCGCCGGCGGCGATGAGGGCTCGGGTGGCGTCAGCGGTGGCCACGTTGCCCGCCAAGACGTCGACATCCCAGTTTGCCTTGATCTTTGCGACCGTCTCGACGACCGCGCTCGCGTGACCGTGCGCGGTGTCGACCACGATGACATCGACGCCCCGCTCGGTAAGAGCGGCACACCGGTCGAACGTGTCGGCTCCCGCTCCGACCGCCCCCGCCACCCGTAGGCGCCCCCGCTCATCCTTGGTGGCATACGGATAGTCGATGCGCTTCTGAATGTCCTTGACGGTGATGAGCCCTTGCAGGATCCCGTCGGCGTCGACGATGGGCAGCTTCTCGATGCGATGCCGCGCCAGGATGGCTTGGGCGTCGTCGAGCGTCGTCCCGGCAGGAGCGGTTATCAATCCCGACGACGTCATCGCCTCACTTACGGCTCGGGCATCCGAGGTCTCGAACCGCAGGTCGCGGTTGGTCACGATCCCCAGGAGGAGTCCGCCCGAGTCGGTTATGGGCACGCCGGAGATGTGATAGCGGGCCATGACGTCGCGCGCGTCGCCGATCGTCGCATCGGGGCCGAGCGTGACGGGGTCGCCGATCATCCCGGACTCCGACCGCTTCACCTTGTCGACCTCGGCCGCTTGATCCTCGATCGAGAGGTTGCGGTGCAACACGCCGATGCCGCCGAGACGCGCCATCGCGATGGCCAGCCTCGCTTCGGTGACGGTGTCCATCGCGGCCGAGACGAGCGGGATCGCCATGCTCACATTTCGAGTGAGCTGGGTGACGGTCGTCGCCTCGGACGGGAGGATCTCCGACGCCGCCGGCACCAGGAGGACGTCGTCGAACGTGAGACCTTCAGCACCAAATTTCTGCTCAAACGTCGCCATGTCGCATGATAGCCGCCGGCTCGGGCTGACTCGGCGACCGCCTGCGTGTCAGGCCGTCACGCCAAGCCGCTCCACGGCCTCTTGCTTGTGCCGGGCATAGTCGACCTTGCCGTTGGGCGCCCGGCCGATGGTGGCCACCTCAAGCACCCGCTTCGGCGCCTTGTACCGAGCGAGGCGCGCCTTGACGTGGTCGATCAGCACGCCCTCGTCGAGATCGGACGCCTGTCCGGGCGCGACCGGCTGGGGCTCGACCATGGCGACGATCGCCTCGCCCCACTTCTCGTCGGGGACCCCCACTACAACGGCATCGAGCACGGAGCCATGCTCCTTGAGCACCTCCTCGACCTCTTCCGGGAAGACCTTCTCCCCGCCCGTGTTGATGCACACCGAACCTCGCCCGAGAAGGTGGATCGTGCCGTCCTCGTCGATCGTCGCGAAGTCGCCGGGAACGGTGAAGCGCACTCCGTCGATGGTGCGGAACGTCGCCGCGGACTTCTCCGGGTCCTTGTAGTAACCGACCGGGATGTTGCCCGACCGGCCGAGCAGCCCGACCTCGCCCGATCCGGGCTCGACGAAACGTCCGTCGTCGGTGATCACCTTGGTATTCGGTCCTGCCGTGAACGACGCAGTGGCGGTCACGCCATCGCCGGTGGAGTTGGCGCTGCCGAGCCCGGGAGCCTCCGACGATCCCAAGGAGTCGTGCAGGCGGAGGTCGGGCTTGTGGCGCAGGAGGCCCTGCTTGGTCGCCTCGCTCCACATGACACCTGACGAGATGACCGCTCGCAGACTCTCGAGGCTCCACCGCCCGGGGTTCTCGTCGAGGGCTTTCAGGATCGGCTTACAAAAGGCATCCCCGACAACCGCTATCGACGCGACCGCCTCGCGGTCGATGGTGTCGAGCATCTCTACCGGATCGAGGCTGCGGCCTTCGAGCGTGACGATGGCGCCGCCCATGCGCTTGTTGCCGAGGCTGGTCATCAGCGCGGTGGCATGCATCAACGGGCAGGCCGGGAGAAATACCGACTGTCGGGCAGGCAGCTCGGGCGGGTTCGGTGCGGCCTTCTCGGCGGAAGCCGCGCTCGCCGCGCCCTCCCCCTCAGGGCGGGGCTGGCCGAGGTCTCCCTGGCGCCACATGACACCCTTCGGCATGCCGGTCGTGCCGCCGGTGTAGATCATGATGATGTCGTCGACACTGCGGCCCCACGGTGGCACGACGCGCCCGCTGGCCGCCTTGGCCGCCTGCTCATAGGGAACGGCCCAGTCAGGACACGGGCCGGACCGGTCGTCGACCCAGAGCCACAACCTCACCTTCGGCACGCGGGCCCGCACCTGGTCGACCTGGTTGGTGAACGCTCCGTGGAAGACAACCGCGACCGCATCGGCATTGTCCCAGAGATAGGTCAACTCTTCGGTGCCGTATCGGTAGTTGGTGTTGACGGGCACCAGTCCCGCCTTCACGGTGCCGAAGAACGCTTCCATGTACTCCGGCGAGTTGTAGAGGTAGTTGGCCACCTTGTCCTGGTAGGTAACCCCGACGTCGAGGAGCGTCTGCGCGATGCCATCGGCGCGGCGGTCGAATTCGCGCCACGAGATCCGGCGGCTGCCCTGGATCTCGGCCGGCGCGTCCCCCCGGACGTCGGCAACCGCCTCCCACATCTCGGCGTACGGCAATACGGACAAGGTCCCCCCCAGAGTCGACGAATCTGCGTCACAACCTAAAGCCCCGATGCCTCCGATACCGAAATTCGTTCTGAGGTCCAGCCGCGCAGTGGCAGGCTTTCGCCTCCATGGGGGCTGACATCCGGTTCGCGACCTCCGAAGACTCCCGAGCGCTTGCGGCGATCGCGCGCGTCCCAGTCGAACTGGAGGGCGCGAGTGTGACGATCGACCGGGGCGACGACTTCATGGCGCCCTTCCGGCTCGCGGAGGACTCCACCGTCGTGGTCGCCGACGTCGACGGCCGGCCGGTAGGCGTCTACTCCGGCGCGCTCCACCCCGCGATCGTCGACGGGCAGCAGCGCCAGATGCTCGGGCTCCACCAGTGCCGCTTGCACCCCGACCACCAACGCAGTGGCCTGTTCCCAGAGATGGCGGGACGTCTGATGGGCAACTACCGAGACCGCTATGACGCCGCGCACACCTTCATCCATCCCGACAACGCGACCGCGCGACGCCTGACCGTCGTCGACCCGTGGAGTGTGCGGGCGCTCCGCGCGGTGCTTCCGTGCGCGGCACTGGCGGGGTCGCGCGCCGGCCGGTCAGCAATCGCCGACGACGCTGAGGAGATCGCCGGCATGCTGAACGCCTTGCACGGCCTGGAGGAGATGTATCTGCCCTTCACCGCCGCGAGCGTTGCCGCCCGCGTCACACGCGCCCCCGACCTCTACGGCTGGGATGACATAGTCGTCGGTGACGGGGCCATGGTGGGCATGTGGACGCTCGGCGAGAGTCGGGGTTGGCATCCGGCGAAGGGCGAACCGCGGCACTCCCGGCGCGCCTGGGTACTCGACTATGGCTGCGACCCCGGCGCCGAAGGTGAGCTCGAACGGCTGCTCCGCGACCGCTGCCGCGTGGCGGCGGAACGAGGAATGAGTCACCTCACCGTGTTCACTTCCGAGACGTCGCCGAGCCGCGCGCTGCTAGAGGCTCTCGCGGAGGACTTCGAGCCCTACGAATTTCGCACCGCTTTCCTGCCCGAGCCCGCCAATGCCGCCGTCAACGGCCTCCACGTCGACCCGATCTACTTCTGACCACCGAACTTGAGGCAATAACGCACGGAATTCGTTCGTTATTGCCTCAAGTTCGTCGTGTCGCACCCGGCGCGTACGGTCCATCGCACAGGCGCTTCCCCCCAGAACCCCCGCAGTCCCAAGGGAGGGATCATGCGCTACCCCCGCGCCCGAGATGCCGGGCCGCTCCAGCTCACCTCTACCGACGACGCCGCCCTCATGGCACTGAGCGTCGCCGCAGTTCACCCCGACACCCTCAGCGTGGCCATTCTCGACCCCGGTCTCGTCGTCGGAGAAATACTGCCGCTGCACGACACCGACGACGTGGAGGAGGTCGCCGCCCTCTTCTATGCGATGAGCAAGCGACTCACCCTCCCCGAGTTGGTCGTCGTGTACGTGTCGGCTGATCACCCGGCCGGTGTCGAGCTCAGCGAGGACGCTGTACTCGCATGGCATCGGGTCCGGCGGGAGCACATCCACGCAGGTGTTCCCGTCCTCGACTGGCTGCTCGTCAGCGACACCACGGTGCGCTCGATGGCAGAGACGACGGGGTCGCCGATGCCGTGGTGACCCCGATCGCAATAGATTCCGGGCATGACCACGAACTCGCAAGGCGCCCGGCAAGAACCCGACCGCAACCTGGCACTGGAACTCGTCCGCACGACTGAGGCCGCCGCCATGGCGTCGGCCCGGTGGGTGGGGCGGGGCCAGAAGGAGGCCGCCGACCAAGCGGCTGTCGACGCCATGCGGGCCATGCTCCGCACGGTGTCGATGGAGGGCGTCGTCGTCATCGGTGAAGGCGAGAAGGACGAGGCGCCGATGCTCTACAACGGCGAACCTGTCGGCCAGGGCGTTGGCCCGGCGGTCGACGTGGCCGTCGACCCTCTCGAAGGCACCACCCTCACTGCCCTCGGCCAGCCCAATGCGATCGCGGTGATCGCCCTTGCCGAACGCGGCACGGTGTTCTTCCCCGGTGCAGCGGTCTACATGGACAAGATCGTGACCGGTCCCGCGGGCGCGGAGGTGATCGACATCGACGCGCCACCAGGTGAGAACGTCCGGCGCGTGGCCGCGGCCAAGGGCAAGTCACCCCGAGACATCTCCGTCGTCGTCCTCGACCGGCCGCGCAACGAAGATCTCGTGAGAGCCCTTCGCGACGCCGGCGCTCGCGTCATGCTCATCCCCCACGGCGACACCGCGCCCGCGATCGCCACGGCATTGCAGCGCGGCTCGGAGCCCGTCGACCTGATGATGGGTGTGGGCGGCACCCCGGAAGGCGTGATCGCCGCAGCCGCGGTGAAGTGCATGGGCGGCGCCATGCAGGGCCGACTCTGGCCGCGCCACGACGACGAACGCAAGCAACTCACCGATGCTGGCTACGACGTCGACCGGGTCCTCCTCACGGATGACCTCGTCGCGGGTGACGACGTATTCGTGGCCGCGACCGGCGTCACTACCGGCGCCCTCCTGAACGGCGTTCGCTACGGCCAGGACAGCATGGTCACCGAGTCGATCGTCATGCGGTCGCGGTCCGGCACCGTGCGACGCGTCGAGGCCGAACACTCCGTTGCCAAGCTCGGCGCCTTCACCGGCCGCGAGTACCGCTAGACCCCACCACCACGGCGAACTTGAGGCAATAACGTACGGAATTCGATCGTTATTGCCTCAAGTTCAGCGGAAGTTGCGGGCTCGGCCCCCGGGAACGGTGAGAGGAAGCGACTCAATCCGTTCAGCGACCACGTTGGTAACACCTTCGGCCTTCTGCAACCGGCCGCGCACGAGGAACGCGGGCGCTCCTTGGGCGACCTTGCGGTAGCGAGCCCACAGACCTTTGCTGCAGACCACGTTGATGAGGCCGGTCTCGTCCTCGAGGTTCACGAAGACCGTGCCACCCGCGGTCGCGGGACGCTGCCGGTGGGTGACGATGCCCCCCACGGTCACCTTCACACCGTCGTCGAGACCGGCGAGACCGCTGGCTGCCACGGCCCCCTTTTCGTTCAGCACCGAACGGATGAATTCGGTTGGGTAGCTGGTGGAGGAGATCGCCGTCGACCACAGATCGGCGACGGCCTCCTCGACGTCGCTCATCTCCGGAAGAGCAGGGGCGTCGGCACCCACGACAAGCCCGGGCAGCCGGTCGGCTTTGGCCTGGGACACCGCCCCGGCGGCCCAGAGCGCTTCCCGCCGGCCGACGCCGAAACACTCGAAAGCGCCCGCGGTGGCGAGCGCCTCTACCTGGGGCTCGGTGAGGGCGTTGCGACGCACGACCTCGTCCATCGCCTCATAGGGCTGTCCCGCCGCGATCCGCTCGGCCAAGTCCTTCCCGATGTGGCGCACCGATTCGATTCCCAGTCGCACCGCCGGCGCAGACTTTGGAGTGGTCAGGGTGGCTTTGTGCGAGCTGGCGTTGATGTCGGGGCGGAGAACGGTGACGCCGTGGCGGCGGGCGTCGGCCACCAAAGACTGGGGAGAGTAGAAACCCATGGGTTGGGCGTTGAGCAACGCGGCGCAGAACGCGGCCGGATAGTGAAGCTTGAACCACGCGCTCGCGTAGACCAGGTAGGCAAAGCTCACCGAGTGGCTCTCGGGAAAGCCGAAGCTGGCGAAGGCAGCCAGCTTGTCGTAAATGGCGTCGGCGACCTCGCCGGTGATGCCGTTGGCCGCCATGCCCTCATAGAGGCGGTCGCGCAGCCTGGCCATGCGTTCGGCCGAACGCTTCGACCCCATCGCCTGGCGGAGCTCGTCGGCTTCCCCGGGCGTGAAGCCGGCCACGTCGATCGCCATCTGCATGAGCTGCTCTTGGAACAGTGGAACGCCGAGCGTCTTCTCCAAGGCGGGCTCGAGCAGCGGATGCAGGTAGGTGACCGGCTCGCGCCCGTTGCGACGGCGAATGTAGGGATGGACCGACCCGCCCTGGATAGGCCCGGGCCGGATAAGGGCGACCTCGACGACGAGGTCATAAAAACAGCGTGGCCGTAGCCGCGGGAGGGTGGCCATCTGGGCCCGGCTCTCCACCTGGAACACGCCGACGGAGTCGGCGGCGCAGAGCATGTCGTAGACCTCGTCTTCCTGCTCGAGCGCGGCCAGGTCGACCTCGACGCCGTAGAAGCCGGCCACAAGGTCGATGGCCTCGTGGAGGGCGGTGAGCATGCCCAGCCCAAGCAGATCGAACTTCACGAGCCCGACCTCGGCACAGTCATCCTTGTCCCACTGCAACACCGACCGGTTGTCCATGCGGCCCCACTCCACCGGGCACACCTCGACCACCGGACGGTCGCAGATCACCATCCCGCCCGAGTGGATGCCGAGGTGGCGCGGGAAATTCTGCAGCTCGGTGGCCAACTCCAACACCGGCTTCGGGATCTCGAGATCGGGCTGGGACGTGGTGGCGCTCAGCGGACCCCAGTGGTCGACCTGTTTCGACCACGCGTCGAGCTGCCCGGTCGGATGCCCGAGGGCTTTCCCCATGTCGCGCACTGCGGACTTCGGGCGGTAGGTGATGACATTGGCGACCTGGGCGGCGTTCTTGCGCCCGTAGCGTTCATAGACGTACTGGATGGCTTCCTCCCGCCGGCCGCTCTCGATGTCGAGGTCGATGTCGGGCGGACCATCGCGCTCGGGCGACAGGAAACGCTCGAATAGGAGGCCGAGCTTCACGGCGTCGGCCTTGGTGACACCAATGGCGTAGCAGACAGCGGAGTTGGCAGCCGAGCCCCGTCCCTGGCACAGGATGTCGTGGCGCCGGCAGAACTCCACGATGTCCCAGACGATGAGGAAGTAGCCCGGGAAACCGAGGAGATCGATGACGTCGAGTTCGTGATCGACCTGGGCCCACGCGCCCGGGACCGCCTCGCCGTGACGGGGACCGTAGCGGCGAACGGCGCCTTCTTCAGTGAGCTGCCGTAAGTAGCTCATCTCGGTGTGGCCAGGCGGCACCGGGAAGTCGGGAAGTTTGGGCGCGACCAGCTTGAGGTCGAAGGCACACGCCAGACCGATTTCGGCTGCCCGCTCGACCACGCCCGGATAGCGGGCGAAGCGACGGGCTTGCTCGGTACCCGAGCGGAGGTGCGCGGTTGCGGCAGGCGGAAGCCAGCCGTCGATCTCATCCAGACTGCGGCGCGCCCGGACGGCGGCCAGCGCGGTGGCGAGGGGGCGACGCGCGGGCGCGGCGTAGTGCACGTTGTTCGTGGCAACGAGATCGACGCCCTGCCGGACAGCGATCTCGGCGAGAGCGTCATTGCGGGCTGAATCGAGGGGGTCGCCGTGGTCCCACAGCTCGACGGCGACATTGTCCCGTCCGAAAACGGCCACCATGTCGGCGAGCCGGCGCGCGGCGGCCGCCGGCCCTTCGCGCATGAGGGCGACCGGCACAAGCCCCTTCCGGCAACCGGTGAGCACCTGCCAGTGGCCTCCGTGGGCATCGGCGAGGGAGGAGAGGCTGTAGACAGGCTTGCCCTTCTCCCGCCCAGCCAGCTGGGCGGTGCTGATCGTTCGGCACAGCCGGGCATAGCCCTCGGGATCACGGGCGATGACCAGAAGATGGTGGCCCTCTGGATCGGGGACACCGCTCTGGGACTTGGTGAGCCCGAGGCTCAACTCGGAGCCGAACACGGACGGTATGCCCACGGCGCGGGCGGCCTCGGCGAAACGAACAACGCCGTACATGCCGTCGTGGTCGGTGAGAGCAAGCGCTGAAAGGCCAAGGCGGACCGCCTCCTCGGCCAGCTCCTCCGGATGAGACGCGCCGTCGAGGAAGCTGAAGTTGGAGTGGCAGTGCAGCTCGGCGTAGGGGACGGCTGCACGTCGCGCGCGGCCTGGGGTGCTCGGCGGTACATAGGGCTGCCGCTTCCGGGACCACGCCGGACTGTCGCCACCGTCGGCCCACTCCGGCTGGTTCCGAGGACGCCCGTCAGAGAGGCGACGCTCGAGCTCCGACCACGGCATCTCCGGGTTGTTGAACCCCACCCATCCGACGGTAGCGAACACACGTTCGCCCGTCCAGAGGAAACCGTCCAGAGGAAACTCGTGGGCGGCGGCGGCGGGAGCGTCCTACACTCGCCGACCAACAGCGGTGACGGAGATGGACCCTCCCGAGCTGCGAGGAGGAAGGGCTTCGGCCTTGTAGGCCTCGCCGTCCAGCCCACGTCACGGGCACTTGAGGCCGCCGGCTCGCCGGTGGTGAAGTGCGGTGGCACCGCGTGGGACTCCCTCGCCCGCACGACATCGGATGTCGTTCGAGGAAGGGTCCGTAGCCGTGCAGCGCTGCTTCACAACCGAGGTCTCCACCCACGCCGACCGGCGCGTGCGCGTCGCGGGATGGCTCCACCATCAGCGGCAGTTGGCGAACGTCGCCTTCCTTCTCGTCCGCGACGGTCTCGGGATCCTCCAGGTCGTCATCGACGACGCTTCACAACGCGAGCACCTCGCGTCGCTCTCACCCGAAACCGTTCTCGAGGTCGAGGGGACAGTGGTTCTCACCGCGCAGGCACCAGGAGGCGTCGAGCTCCACATGCCGGAGACCCGGGTACTCGTTTCGCCTGCCGATCCACCCCCGTTTGAACTTCGCCGGCCCCGTCTCAACGCGCAACTGCCGACGACTCTCGACCATGCCGCGGTCGCGCTGCGACATCCTCGCCGGCGCGCGGCGGCACGGATCGCGGCGGCCTCCGTCGCGGGGTTCCGCGCGTCCCTCGACGAGCGCTCCTTCACCGAGATTCACACTCCGAAGATCGTGAGCACCGCGACCGAGACGGGTGCGAACGTGTTCAGCGTTGATTACTTCGGCACCCCGGCGTTCCTCGCCCAGAGTCCCCAGCTGTACAAGCAGACGATGGTCGGGGCACTGGAACGCGTCTACGAGGTGGGACCCGTCTTCCGGGCCGAGCCCCACAACACGGCTCGCCACCTCGCGCAGTACACCTCACTCGATGCCGAGATGGGCTTCATCCAAGACCATCGCGATGTGATGGCATTGGTACGCGAAGCACTCGCGGGAATGGTCAGCGAGGTGTCGCGTCGCGCCCCGTCCGACCTCGAACTTCTGGGGCGCACGGCGCCGCAAGTGCCAGCCGAGATCCCGGCGGTCGACTTTTCGGAGGCCCAGCAGATGATCGAAGCTTCAACGGGCGAAGCCGTGGTCGGCGAAAACGACCTGACACCGGCTCACGAGCGTTGGCTCGGCGAGTGGGCCCGGCAGCAGCATGGCTCCGACTTCGTGTTCGTCACCGGCTATCCGATGGCGAAGCGCCCGTTCTACACCCATCCCGATCCGGCCCGGCCGGCGTTCTCGAACAGCTTCGACGTGCTGTTCATGGGCGTCGAACTCGCGACGGGTGGGCAGCGGCTCCACCGCTACGAGGACTGCCTTGCTGCCCTCCCCGCAGGCGAGCACCAGCTCCTCGAGGGCTATCTGGCCGCCTTCCGGCACGGCATGCCACCACACGGAGGCTTCGCGATCGGACTCGAGCGTTGGGTAGCCCGGATCGCGGGCGTGGACAACGTCCGCGAGGTAACGCTCTTTCCACGGGACATGACCCGACTCACGCCGTGAATCACCGCGCCGTTCCGACCCCCGTGCTCCAAACTGTGATGGTGCACAGTCCCGGCGAGCTCGTCTCCTACGGCTGGAACGAAGGCGTCGCGGCACGATACGAGGCGCAGGCCGGCACCGGGCAGGTCCCGGGCCGCGTGGCACAGGTGCAGCGGGGACTCTGCACAGTCGCGACACCAGATGGGCCCAGACAGGCGTCGGCCTACACCCTCGCGTCGCGGCGCGCCGGCCTCGAAGATGACCCCGCGTGCGGCGACTGGATCTCCGCCATCGACGACGCGGAGGAAGGACTCGCGCTCGTGGCGATCCTGCCGCGAACGTCAGCGCTGATCCGGAGGCAACCAGAGGACAAGGGCGGCGGCGAACAGGTGCTGATCGCCAACGCCGACCGGATCGCGGTGGTCCTCGGCCTCGACCGCCCCGTGAGCGCCAACCGGCTCGAACGCACGATGGCCCTCGTCTGGGAGTCGGGCGCCGAACCGGTCGTCGTACTCACCAAAGGAGACCTCGTCGAGGATCGGTCGGCCGTCGTCGCGGCCGCCCAACAGGCGGCGGGCGCGGCGGACGTCTTGGTCACGAGTGTCCCTACCGGCGTCGGAGTCGCTGAGGTCCGGGCGCTCGCGCGCGGCGGTGACACGCTCGCCTTCCTCGGTCCGTCGGGAGCCGGCAAGTCCACGCTTATCAACGCGCTCCTGGGTGAGGACCAACAGGCAACGGGCGCGGTCCGCGCCAAGGACAGCCGCGGCCGGCACACGACCGTGACGCGCGACTTGATCCCGCTCCCGGGTGGCGGAGTGCTCGTCGACACACCCGGGCTGCGAAGCCTGGGGTTGTGGGAGGCCGAGGAAGGTGTGGCAGTCGCCTTCGACGACATCGAGGAGCTCGCGCACGGGTGCCGGTTCCGCGACTGCCGTCACATAGCCGAACCGGACTGCGCGGTGCGCGCCGCCGCTGCCGCGGGCACCCTCGACGCGCGCCGGCTCGACAGCTACCGGAAGCTCCA
>CAZWDB010000015.1:0-54625 GCA_964632885.1 uncultured Acidimicrobiales bacterium
CCATCGTCCACGCGCCGTCGGCGTCGAGCGGCATGAACTCGATGAAGCGGATCTGCACGCCCCGCTCCCGTCCGAACGCCGCAAAGTCGACCGCCTCATCGTCGTTCACACCCCGGATCATCACGACGTTCACCTTGACGGGATCGAAGCCGGCATCGATCGCCGCGTCGATGCCCTCGAGCACCCGACCGAGACTGTCGCGCCGCGTGAGCTCGAAGAACCGGTCGGCTCGCAGGGAGTCACACGAGATGTTGAGCCGCCGGAGGCCGGCCGCCTTCAGGTCGGAGGCGAGCAGACGGAGGCTTGCACCGTTGGTAGTCATCGCCAGGTCGATGCCGAGCGCGGCCAGCATCTCGACCAGCGTCGGCAGGTCCGCCCGCACGGTGGGCTCACCGCCGGTCAACCGGATGCCGTCGAACCCGAACCGATCTACGCACACGCGGGCGACCCGCGTCATCTCCTCGAAGCTCAGCAGCTCCTCACGGTCGAGCCACTGCATCCCTTCCTCCGGCATGCAGTAGGTGCAGCGGAAGTTGCACCGGTCGGTGATCGAGATGCGCAGGTCGCGCACCACCCGCTGGAAGGGATCGATCAAGGCACCCATGAGTCCCCCAGCCTACGGCCGCGGCCCGAACTTGAGGCAATAACGATCGGATTCCGTTCGTTATTGCCTCAAGTTCGCCCTCGAGTTGGCCGTCCGGTGGCGTTCAGCTGAGGAGCATGACGTCGACGTCACCGCCGGGCGGAATGCCGTCGCCGTCCGGCACGAGAGCGAGGGCATTGGCGAGCGCCATAGCCCGCAGCAGGTTCGACGCCTGGCCCCCCGAGGTCCGGACATGGAAGCGGCCGTCGTCTTCCGCCTCGCACACCACCCGGGCGAGGTGGAGCTTCCCGTCGGGCCGGCGGGCCAGCCCGTCGTCCGCCACCGCCTTGAGTCTCGGTCGATCGAGGGCACCGGCGGGGAAACCCATCATCTGCCGCAGGGCGGGGCGGGCGAAGAGCTCGAAGCTCACCATCGAGCTCACCGGATTACCGGGGAGGCCGAACACCGGCTTCCCGTCGACCACCGCGAACGAGAGCGGCTTCGCCGGCCGGATGGCGACCTGCATCCACGTGACGTCCCCACGCGCCAGGCGGTCGAGCACGGCGCGCACGTAGTCGAACTCTCCCATGCTGACGCCGCCGCTCGTCACCACCGCGTCGCAGCGCGCCAGGCCGTCGTGGAGAGCGTGTTCGATCGCGCCTTCGTCGTCGCGGACAAGACCGAGATCGACCGCCTCGAAACCGGATGCATCCGCGAGTGCGAGCAACGTGGGCCGGTTCGAGTCGCGGATCTGGCCGAGCCGCAGCGGCCCAGCGCCCTCGACCAGCTCGTCACCCGTCGACATCACACCGACACGGGCACGTGGACGAACATCGACCGTCTCCATGCCGAGGCTGGCGAGCACCCCCAGGTGGCCTGGACCCAAGACAGTGCCCGCGTCGAAGACGCTCTGACCTACCGACAGGTCCTCTCCCGCGGCCCGGATGTGGTCGCCCGGCCTCGCCTCCGCCTCCACCACGACCGCGGCGCCATCGTCGTCGGTGTGGGTGCGCTCGACCATCACGATGGCGTCCGCACCGGCAGGGATCGGCGCCCCGGTCATGATGCGCACCGCCTCACCCGAAGCCACCTTGTGTCCCGCGGGATCGTCGCCGGCCGCGAGTGTGCCCGTCACCCGCAACTTCACCGGCGCCCCACGCGTGTCATCGGCGCGCAGCGCGTAACCGTCCATCGCCGTGTTCGGGAAGGGCGGGACGGGTTCGGCTGCGACGATGGCTTCCGCGGTCACGCAGCCGAGAGCGTCACCGATCGGGAGGGGGGCAACCGGGAGCGGCGCGCAAGCTTCCAGGACGCGGCGCCGGGCTTCCTCGAGGGGGATCACGGGTTCGGCTCGCGTTCGAGGGCGGCCGCCAGGATCGCGCGCAACGGCGGCCCGAGGTCGTCGCGCTCCAGGGCCAGCTCGACGTTGGCGCGCAGGAAGTCGAGTTTGTTGCCGGTGTCGTAGCGCCCGTGTTGGAACGTCCAGCCCAACACGTCCTGGTGGGCCATCACCGCCGAGATGGCGTCGGTGAGCTGTATCTCGCCGCCCTTGCCGGGCTGGACACCTTCGAGGGCGTCGAAGATCGCCGCGGTGAACACGTAGCGGCCCACCACCGCGAGGTTCGACGGCGCCTGGTCGGGCTCGGGCTTCTCCACCACGCCGGTGACCCGCACGAGGCGGTCCTCCACCGGTTCGACCGCCGCGCATCCGTAACGGGAGATCTCCGCCGGCGGCACCTCCTTCAGCGCGATGACGCTGCTGCCCTTGTCGCGATGGACTGCGACCATGTCGTCGAGGACGCCGGCCCGCTCGTGAAAGAGGTCGTCGGGGAGAAGTACCGCGAAGGGTTCCTCGCCGACGTGCTGGCGGGCCATCGCCACCGCATGTCCCAACCCCAGCGCTTCAGGCTGACGCACGTAGTGCACGTCGGCCAGCTCCGCGATGGCACGCATCTGCTTGAGCTCGTCGGTCTTGCCGGCCCGATCGAGGTCGTACTCAAGCTCGAGGGAACGGTCGAAGTGGTCCTCGATGGCGTGCTTGGCGCGGGACGTGACGATCAGGATGTCATGCAGGCCGGCCCGGACCGCTTCCTCCACCGCGTACTGGATCGCCGGCTTGTCGACTACCGGCAACATCTCCTTCGGCACCGCCTTCGTCGCCGGCAGAAACCTCGTCCCCAGCCCCGCCGCGGGAATCACTGCTTTCGTCACTCGCTTGGCCGCTGGGCTCATCACCGGGGTGGGTCTCCTCTTCTTCCTCTGGCGTGTTCACTTCGAGGCTCTCTTGGGCGTTCACTGGGGCGTTCTCTGGTGGGTTGGAGCTTGCGTCGGCGGTGCCGCGACGCTCGGCCGGCTCGGCTCGCTGCACACGGTTCTTGCCGAGACGCTTAGCCGTCATCAGTGCGGCGTCGGCCGCTCGAAACAGGCCGTCGGCGCTCTGCCCGTCGTCGGGATAGCACGAGTATCCGACCGACACCGTCAGGTTGATGGCGCTGCCGTCGTGCACCATCGCCTCGCCCGACACCAGAGACCGGATCCTCTCGGCGACGAGCTCGGTCTCCTCCGGCCCGGTACGGGGAAGCAGCACGGTGAACTCCTCGCCACCCCACCGGGCGACGACGTCGACTTCACGCGTCGCTTCCGACAGCCGGGAGGCGATCCACACCAGGGCCGCGTCGCCGGTGAGGTGGTCGTACTCGTCGTTGACGTCCTTGAAGTCGTCGGCGTCGACGATGATGACGCCGAACGGATCGTGGAATCGGGCCGCCTCACGAATGAGCTCACGGCCACGCATCTCGAACTCGCGCCGGTTCCACAGACCGGTGAGCCCGTCGGTACGGGCCTGCCGGCGGGCCTCCTCATGGAGACTTACGTTTCCGATCGCCACCTCCGTCTGCCTGGCCAGGGTGGCGAGAGTCTCCGTGTCGTCAGCCGTGAAGCTGCCGTTGCCGGCGCGGCCGTATACCGCCAGGACGCCTGACAAGCGACCATCGGATCGCACGGGCACAGCAACCGCGGCAGACACAGCCGGCTCATGCGGGTCGAGCTCGACCCGGCCCGGGTAGACGACCGGCGCCAGGTAGCGGGCTGCCGCGCCCGCCACGCCGGTAGCGTTGAGGTCGAAGTCGCCGACCAGCGCGCCATGCGAAGCGGTCGTGCGGATACGTGCTGGCATGGCGACGCGGTCGTAGAACACTGCGCTCTCGGCCCGGAGCATGAGCACCGCCGTCTCCAGAACCACACCGATGATGCCATCGAGGTCGTGGGTCGAGACGAGGACATCGCCGAGTCGATCGAGCGAGCTACGGAACTCCGCCCGGCTCTGCTCGAGTTGGCGGACGTGGTCGCGCAGGTTGTCGGTCATGCGGTTGAAGGCGGAGCCGAGGGCGGCAATCTCGACATCGCCCTTGACATCGACCTGCTGGGTGAGATCGCCGCGAGAGACCTGGTTGGACGCCTCCACGAGTTCCTGGACCGGACCGGTGATGAGGCCCGCGACGACATGCCCGACGAGAACGATGAGGATGACGACCACCGCGAGGAGCAGGACCAGGATCGTCCCGAGGTTCCCCCGGAGGTTCTGGGGAGGTTCGGCGTGGGCCACTAGATGCGCGCCCGACCCCGGCACCTCGGTGCCGACGGCGAAGGCGGCTTCGCCGCCGATCTCGACGCGGAAGGCACCCCCTTCGACCGACGACGGGGCGGTGCTCCCTGCCGCCGTCGCCGCGAGCAGGGTGCCGCCCTCGACGATGAGATAGTCGACATCGGTGGCGCGGAAGATGGCGTTGAGGCGGGTCTCGTCGAGCCAGATGCCGCCCGTGATGGTCGCACCGGGGGTGGCGGGTTCTCCGACAGGGGCCTGGGACAGGAGCGCGGGCGCGTCCGCGGGCCGTTCGACGAGTTCGGCATCTTCGGGCACTTCGACCGCGCGGGCGAATTGCGGCGTGCGCCGCGCCGATGCCACCGGCACTCCGTCGTCACCGGCCAGCACGACGAAGTCGAGGTCGTCCTCGGCGAGGATGCGGCCGAGGGCCTCCTTCCGTTGGGCCGACGGCAGTTCGACCAGCTCCGGCACCCGGGTTTCGGCGACGGTGGCGACGTCGCGGTCGATCACTTGTGTCCGTTCGGCCAGGTCGGCACGAGCAAAGTCGGCCGCCTGCTGCAGCCGGTCGAAGGTGCGACGCTCCAGTTCCCCCCCGATGAGGTTGGCGACGGTGACGCCGACGGCGGTGATGGGAATGACGACGGCGAGCGCGACGAGGAGCGTCAGGCGCCGGCGGAGGGTCACCCCGCCATGCTACGGGTCACCCCAGGCCGAGGCGTGCTTCCGCCCCGTTCCAGGCCCCCGACACCTGCGAGCACTTCGAGTACACTTAGCACTCGCCATTCGGGAGTGCTAACGGGAGGGACTCACCCGATGCCCACGTATGAATACCGCTGCAAGGAGTGCGGCGAGCATCTCGAGGTCGTCCAGTCGTTCAAGGACGACGCGCTTACGGAGTGCCCGGCCTGCGGTGCCTCCGCCCTGCGGAAGGTATTCGGCAACATCGGCATCACGTTCAAAGGCAGCGGCTTCTACCGCACTGACAACCGGGCGGGCTCCCGGCGCGGCGACTCGGGATCGGCGTCAGAGAGCGCGGCGTCGGGTTCCAAGTCCGAGTCCAAGTCCGACTCGGCTTCGAAGTCGGAGTCCGCATCGACGTCGGAGTCCGCTTCGAAGTCGGACGGCTCGTCGTCTTCGTCCTCGTCCTCCTCGTCACCGGAGTCGAAGGCCTCGGCGAGCGCTTCCTAGCTCCTAGCAGCGCCGTCCGATCGCGGCGCCTCGCGCCCTCCGCTTCCCCCCACCAGTCCGACCGATCGACTCGTTGGGGGACCCCATGGGCTACCGCGTCCTCGCCCTGCTTCCGTCTCGATGGCCGCCTCTGCTCTTCTGGGGGACAGCCTCGGGACTAGCCGCCATCGCCGGGCTGATGGGCCTCCGGCTGGCGGCCGACCTCGAAGCCGAGGCGGCCCGGTACGGCCCGATCCGGGTCGTCCCCGTCGCCACGCGGTCGCTCCTGGTAGGCGACGTTGTCCGCGCCGATGACGTGGAGCGCCGCTCGGTGCCCGCCGGACTGGTTCCGCGGGGGACCATCGCCCGCTCGTGGGAGGGACAGGTGGTGCGGTCGCCGGTGCTCGCCGGCGAAGTGGTGGTCGACGCGCGCCTGGCCCCCGCCGGACTGGAAGGGGCGGCCGCCCTGGTGCCGCCCGACAGTCGAGCCATCGCCGTGCCGAGCGGGCCGGGAGGTCGTCCACCGATGCGGGCCGGCGACCGGGTCGACGTTCTCGCCACCGTCGCGTACGAGCGCGCCAGCGGCGACGGGCATGCCAGTGACGAGCCGCCGACGTTCCTCGTAGCGGCGGCCGCCGTAGTGGTAGCCGTGGACGACGGCGCCGACATCGTCACCGTCGCCGTCCCGGCCAGCGATGCCGCCCGCGTCGCCCACGCGGTCGCGACCGCCGCGATCACCCTCGCGCTTCGAACTTGAGGCAATAACGCACGGATTCCGTGCGTCATTGCCTCAAGTTCAGCGGGTTCAGCGGGCGAGAGCGATGATCACGACCGCGGCGCCCGCCACGATGCGGTAGACGACGAAAAAGGCGAAGGTGCGGGTGCGAACCAGTCGCAACAGGCCCCAGACGGCGACGAAGCCGGTGACCGCGGCCGACAGCGTGCCCGCCACGAAGGCCGGTACCAGGTCGGCGGGGATGCCTCCCTCCGCCACGAGCTGGGCGCCCTTGAAGACTCCCGCGCCGGCGATGATCGGCAGGCTCATGAGGAACGAGATCCGCGTGGCGGCGTAGCGGTCGAAGCCGCGCCACCGGGCCATCGAGATCGTCGCGCCTGAGCGGGACACGCCCGGCTGGAGGGCGAGCGCCTGGGCGGTCCCGACTAGCAGGGCGTCACGTACCCCGAAGGCGCCGACCCCGCGGTGGGTGACGGTGCGGTCGGCCACGAACAGCACGACGCCGAACACCACCAGCATCACGCCCACCATCAACTCGCCGCCCGGATAGGTGTCGACGGTCGTGTCGACGATCGCGCCGATCACCGCCGCGGGCACCGATGCGAGGGCCAGCAGCCACGCCATGCGCTCGTCGTCGGTGTCGATGCGCCGCCGCCCCAGCGACCGCGCCGCACCGCCCGCGTAGCGAACCACATCGGCTCGGAAGTAGGTGAACGCGCCGACGAACGTTCCCACGTGGAGCGCGACGTCGAAGGTGCGCTTGAGTCCGGGATCGGCGTCGAAGGTGTCCCAACCGAACAGCCACGGCACGATCGCAAGGTGCCCGCTCGACGAGATCGGCAGGAACTCCGACAGCCCCTGCACGATGCCCAGGACGATGGCATGCAGGAGCGGCAAGAGGTTCGACTCAGGGCGTCAGAGGTTCAGAGGGCCTTGGTGGAAGGGACCACGCGGGGCCGCCACTTCCTCGGCGCGTCGTACGCGTGCCCGATCGCGGCCGCCGAGGCGAGGGATCGAGCGAAGGACGCCGCGTCGCCGTCGGCAAAGTCGGGCATCTCGACGAACGCCGCTCCGATGGCGGACGGCTCGTGGGCGTCCGACCCCGCTCCCGCCAACAGGGCGTGCTGCGATGCGAAGTCGCCGGCCCGCTGGTTGAGGTGGCCGAGCGCGACCTTGGCGTTGAGGACCTCGATGGCGTCGACGAGTCCCTCCCGCACGAGATCGACCATGGCGTCCTCGCGCATGCAGTGCCGCATCGGGTCGAACGGATGGGGGATGTAGACGAGCCCTCCCTGGGCCCGGATCATCCGAGCCGCGTCGCGTGGCTTCATGCCGTGCGGCAACCGTTCGGTGAGAAACAGGCCGATGATCTCACCCGCGTGGGTCCTCACTTCTTCCCCGATCACGACGCGGCAGCCGAGCTTGCCTGCGAGCTCCTTGGCACCGTTGATCGTGTTGTGGTCGGTCACGCACAACACGTCGATGCCGGATGCCTCGACGGCCTCAGCCAGCTCCTCGGGTGTCGTCGTGGCGTCGCCGGACCACATCGTGTGCATGTGCATGTCGACCCGCACGTGGCCGTCGGGCAATGGCCGGGCCAGGTGGGGATGGCGGTCGGATGCCTCGGGTGCGGGGGAACCCACAGGCCTGAAGGCTACCTTGGCGCTACGGTGACAACGATGTCCGGTGCCATCGACCTCGACGACCTCGCTACCCGAATTCGCGCGCGCTGCGAGCTCAGCGGCGAGTTCGTGCTCCGCTCCGGCGCGACCACCGATCACTACTTCGACAAGTACCTGCTGCACGCCGAACCCGACCTGCTCCTCGAGATCGCCCAGTCGGTGGCCCAGCTCGTCCCCGACGACACCGAGATCCTGGCCGGGCTGGAGATGGGTGCCATCCCCCTCGTCACGGTGATGTCACAGGTCACGGGACTGCCGGCCCGCTTCGTCCGCAAGAAGCCCAAGTCCTACGGCACCAGGCGCCTCGCCGAAGGTGGCGACGTCGAGGCCAAGCGCGTCACCGTCGTCGAGGACGTGGTCACCACCGGCGGCCAGGTCGTCGACTCGTGCACCGCGTTGCGCGTCCGAGGCGCCGACATCCGCGCCGTCGTGTGCGTGATCGATCGCCAGTCGGGCGGCCGCGAAGCCCTCGCCAACCGCGACCTCGAGCTCCGCTCCCTCCTCCAGTTCGGAACTTGAGGCAATAACGATCGGATTCCGATCGTTATTGCCTCAAGTTCGGACGGTGGAAGGGCCGGAGGGGCGGGATCGGGCGGGGGTTAGCGGCCGCCGAGGGATACGTCGTCGATCACGAGGGTGACGCCGGCGGTGGAGCCGAGCCAGCGGACATCGTTGCCGACGCCGGCCACGTCTTGGAGCATCCGCTGCACCGTCGACGCGATCGTCATCTCCTGGACCGGCTCGGCCAGGCGCCCGTTGCGGATCATGAGGCCGGCGGCGCCCACCGAGAAGTCGCCGCTCACCCGGTTGACCCCGGAGTGGAGGCCGCTCACCGACTGCACGAGCACCCCATCGCTGACCGATCCGATCAGCTCCTCGTGGCCGCGCTCGCCCGGCACCAGCGCCAAGCCCCGCGTTCCGACCGACGGCGTCGAGCCGTAGCCTCGCACCGCCGAGCCCGTCGACCCTGAGCCGGCGCGGCGACCCGAGTAGGTGTCGTAGAGGAACCCCTGGAGCACACCACCGGCGATCAACTCGTTGCGGCGGCTCGCCAAGCCCTCGTCGTCATCGACTGCCGCGCCGAACGACTCGGAGTCGGTGGCGTCGTCGGCGAGGGTGAAGATCGGAGCAGCCACCTCCTCCCCCACCCGGTTGGCGAACAGCGACCTCCCCTTCAGGACGGCCTCGCCGCTCAGGATGCTCCCGATGATGCCGAGGAACGACGCGGTGACGCTCGGCATCAACACGGCGGTGAGGCGCGTCGACGCCGGTTTGGTCGCGCCCAGCAGCCGGACGGCGTGGCTGACCGCCTCGGTCGCGGCCTCGTCGAGGTCGATCTCGTCCGGGCCCCGTCCATACGACATGCCCCCGGCGATCTGGGTCTGGCCACCGTCCTCGGCGAGCGCCCCCACCGACACCGAGCACGTGGTCATCCGGTTGGCAGAAGCGATGCCGGTGGTCGACGCAAGGGCGTGCTCACCGACAGCGTCGCTCCAGCCCGACGACCGGACCCCGCGGATGCGCGGATCGCCGCCCCGCACCATGCGTTCGAGCTCGAGGGCGCGTCCGATCTTCTCCTCGGTGGAGATGGCCTCCAGTCCATCGCGGAAGAGGTCGAGCTTGGCGCGAGGACGGTCCGGGTCGGGGTGGGCGAGCCCCACGTGGTCGTCGGGCTCGGCGAACTCGGCGTTGTCACGCGCCTCCTCGAGGACTTCGGCCAGCACCGACTCGTCGAGCATGCCCGCGGACGCGAACCCCTCCCGCCCCTCGAGGATCACGCGGACGCCGATGCCGGCCGACTCGGCCGAGGTGAACGACTCCACCTGCTCCTCGTACGTCTTGATCGCGGTGCGCCGCCCCCGAGCGGCATAGGCCTCGACCTGCTCGCCGGCCCGGGCCTGGTCGACGACCCGGCGGCAGAGGTCGAGAAGATCGGTCGGGCGGGCGTCGTCAGCCACCGGCGGTACCCCCGATCGTCATAGCGCTCACTCGCAAGGTGGGCTGGCCCATGCCCACCGGAGCGGACTGGCCGTCTTTACCGCACATCCCTCCGCCCGGCGACATCGCGAAGTCATCGGCGACCGCGTCGATCTTGGCCAGCACGTCGGCGCCGCTGCCGATCAGGTTGGCGTCGCGGAGCGGGTACGTGATCTGGCCGTCCTCGATCATGTAGGCCTCGGTCATACCGAACACGAAGTCGCCGCTCGCGGTGTTCACCTGGCCACCGCCCAGGGCCGCGAGATACACGCCATAGGGGGTTTGGCGCACGATCTCGTCCGCGTCCTCCTGGCCGTTCTGCAGGAACGTGTTGGTCATGCGCACCATCGGCAGGTGCTGGTAGGTCTGGCGCCGGCCGTTGCTCGACGACAGCCGCCCTTCCTTGCGGGCCCGCAGGAAGTCGTACATGTAGTCGGTGAGCATGCCGTTCTGGATCAGCACGGAGCGTTCCGCGGGGCGGCCCTCGTCGTCGATGGCGTAGCAGCCCCACTCCCCCGCCACCGCGGCGTCATCAACGAGGGTGACGTGTTCGCTTGCCACCCTTTCGCCGACGCGGTTCTTGAAGACCGACGCGCCCTTGCCCACGAGGTCGGCTTCGAGCGGATGGCCGCACGCCTCGTGGAAGAGCACCGCGCCCCGTCCCGCCTTGATCACGACGGGAAGCTCGCCGCTCGGCGCGGGGCGGGCCGCCAGCTTGGACAGAGCCTGTCGGGCGCTGCGGGCCGCCAGCTCCTCGACGTCGACCTGGTTGAAGAGCTCGAAGCCGATGGTGCGGCCCACCGCCTGGAAACCGGTCTGCATGCCGGTGTCGCCCGCCGCGACGCACTGCACGCCCAGCCGGGTGCGAACCTGGTCGTCGCCGGCGAGGAGGCCGTCGCTGTTGGCTACGAGGATCCGGCGCCTGCCGTCGGAGTACGAGGCGGTCACCTGCTTGATGTCGGCGCCCTCGCGGCGGGCGGCGTCGTCGGCACTCCGGAGGAGCTCGACCTTGTGGGTCTTGGCCACCGCCTCGGGCAGCGTCTCGACGACGCTGAAGGTGGGCGCGGTCTGGCGGGTGAGGTCGACGGTTCGTGTTGTCGCCCCTCCGCCCCGCGCCGCGGCCGCCGCTGCTTGGGCCGCCGCCAGAAGCCCCGCCTCAGAGAGGTCGGCGGTGTGGGCGAAGCCCGTGGTGTCTCCGCTGATCACGCGGATCCCGGCGCCCCGGCTCCTCCCGGAGTTCATTTTCTCCACGCGACCGTCGTCGAGCACGGCCGCGGAGTTCCGCCGGTCTTCCACGAAGACCTCGGCGAAGTCACCTCCGGTGCGGAGCGCGGCGCCGAGCACCCGTTGGACGAGGCCTTCATCGATCACGTCGATCACCGTGGGCCCTCCCTCTCGTTCCCCAGCCCGCCGCGGTTTGGTTGGTGAGGAGTCTAGGTGGCTAGCGTGAACTCGTGCCCTTGCGCGCCGGTCTCTGCCGGACCGTCGAACTCGAAGTCGCACCTGCCGACACCGCAGAGGCCATGCGGTCAGGTGAGGTGCCGGTGCTGGCTACCCCCCGACTCGTCGCCCTCGTGGAGGAAGCGGCGTGCGCCGCGGTCGACACCCAGCTGTCGAACGGTCAGACGACCGTCGGCATGCGCGTGCAGCTCGACCACCTGGCGCCCATCTCGGTTGGCTCCACCGTGCGGGCCGAAGCCACGCTGGAGAAGATCGAGGGCCGCCGCCTCACCTTCACGGTGTCGGTATCGGACCCCTCCGGCCTCGTCGCGGCCGGCAAGGTCACCCGGGTCGTCGTCGACCTCGACCGCTTCATGGAGAAGGCCCGATAGCCATACGCCTGGCGGGCGCGGCGGCCTACATGCTCGCCGCCGCGGCCGGACTCGCCTACTTCGGTGTGGGCGGCTACCGGCTCGGGTGGGTCTGGGTCGGGGCGGTTCTGGTCGTCGGAAGCGGCGGCGCGGTCTGGTGGGCGCTCGGCACTGGGGTCGAACGCCGCGGCATGTGGGTCGCAAGCGCCGCCGTCTTCGCGGTCGTGGGCGGCTCGGTGCTGGTCGATGCCGCGCCCCCGAGCGCGGGCGTGCTCCAGCAACGCCTCGACGGCCTGACGCTCCCCTTCTATGAGGTCATCGACCAGAACAGCGGCGGCGGATCGACTTGCCGGCCGGCATGTCCTCGCGTGACAAGGGTGCTGCGTTCGCCGGTGGGATCGGTCGAAGCCGCCGCGGGCGAGGTGCGAGCCGCCGTCAACCGGCATCCGGAGCTACCAACGCTCAAGCTCGACGAGCTCGCCGCGACCGGCGAAGACGTGCGGGTCGACGTCGAGTTCGAGACGGGCGTCGAGGAGGGTGTCACCGTGATCGATGTACGGATCACGCTCGAGTCGATCGCCGGCCTGTAGTGACGACGCCGGCGGTCGTCCCCGGCGAGACCGAGTCACCGTGGCGTCAGGGAACGCACTACACGGGCATGCGGGTCGATCTCCGCGAGGACCAGGCCGTCGGCATCGTCGTCGCCTTCGGCGTCGTCGGGCGCTCCGACGTCTCCGCCGAGGCGCAGGACGGTGCCGTCGCGGAAGATGGCGCGGCCGTCGTTGATCTCGACCAGCCGCCCTTCGTAGAGGACCTTGGGCGGATCGGTGTGGAGCACCCCGCCGATGCCAGCCATCCAAACCGCCTCCCCATCACTGAGGCCGAGCTGGACGTACTCACCTTCGCGGCTCAGCATCGGCTCGAGCGCCAGGGTGTAGGTCGAGAAGCTCTTGAAGCCCTCGGCCACCGCGTACCGGCGGTCTCCGTCGAGCACGATCTCCTCGCGAGTGACCGACGCCACGACGCCTTCGGCGTCGGGAAACCGCGGCCGTCCGTCGAGCACGATCTCTACATCGGCTCGACCATCACTACAACCGCTCGCGACCACCGCGAGGAGCGCCCAAAGGAGGGCTAAGCGAAGCAGGGGGCTATGACGACGCAGAGCCGGTGTCGGGAGGTTCGGCCTCTTCGCTGCCCCCCGGGTCGCCGGTACCGTCGGTCGTGCCCGCCGGATCGGCATCGCTGTCATCAGCGGCCTCCGGATCGGAATCGCCCGCGTCTCCCGCGTCTCCCGCGTCGCTCTCGTCGGTAGTGGCTGCACCGAAGCCACGGTTCTGAAGAAAGGCAAGGCTCGCGTCTACCGTCTCCGTCACGGGCAGCGCGACTCTCACGTCGGTACCGAGGTCGGTGAGACGCAGGTGCATCGTGCGCACCCGGAGCGGATCATCGCCTTGTCCCGTCCGGACGACGTTGATGCCGTTGACGGCGACCTCGACGTTCTCTGCCACCGAGCGGTCCTCAGGGAACGTGACGTCGAAGTTCCGCTCGATCTCGTCGAGGCGATTGGCCACGTCGATGGCCTCCCGCACCTCCAGGATTACCCCGTCCTCCACGTACACAGAGATCTTCCGGAAGTGGCGCTCGCCGAGCGTCTGCTGGTTGCCACCGGTCGCATCGCTGCGGCGCGGCAGGTCGAGCGGCCGGATGTCGTAGCGCCGCACACCGTCGCGGGGATGCGGAAATGGATCCTCGTTCTCGCGGTAGTCGAGAGACTCGCGGTTGAAGAGCACGGTCGGCTGGGTTCGCATCACCTGCTCCAGGTGATCGAACACCGTCAGTGAGTCGATGATCCAGTCGTCTCCGAGCCGCCGTTGGGAACCTCCGCTGCGAAGCAACGAGGGAGCACCGGTGCGGTCGATTACCCATTGCTGGTCCTGAAGCGCGGTCGCGCCTTTCTCGAACTCCCCAGCGGACTCTCCGGCGAGCTCCTCCTTGACGAAGGTCCCGAGCGCGTCCGGGTCGAGGAGACGAGCGGCGACGACGTCGTCGCTCACTACCTCTTCATACGCGGGCGAACCGTCGACGGCTACCTGGGCCTTGTAGCGAAAGTCGTCCTCGACGATGCCGCGCACCTCCACCAGCCGCCTGCCGGACTCTTCCTCGTAGGCGTACTTGAACGGCAGCCTTTCGGTGGCGCGTATCGCGTCGCGCAGCTCGTCATCGGCTTGTTCGGGATCACCGCACGCGCCCATGGTTCCCGCCACAGCGATCGCGACGACAGATATGGCCAGCCGGCGCGCCCACCTCACGGCTTCACCTCCAGCGCGGCGCGCAGCAGGCCGCGGGGCCTCTCGAAGTCGTCCCGGATGGCGAGCACGAACATGTGCTCATCCTCGAACCACACGAAGAGCTGCTGTTTGGTGCCGGTGGTGAGGAAGACCTGGTCGTCGCCCAGGCGCACCAGCCGTGGGTTGGTGCCACCGATCTGGTTGACGAGGGCGCGCCGGAAGCCTCCGTCGTCATAGTCGGCTTCGTCGTTGAACCGGCTTACCTGGAGGGTCGCCTTGACGAGGTCGCCCTCTCGCACCGCGTACAGCCCAACCGCATCGAGGTAGGTGCGCTCGGTATGGGAGATCGTCTCGCTCATGTCCTCTTTGGTCACCTCGAGGCCCATCATGTCGGTGGGAACAAGGTCGTCGCCGAGTTGGTCGACGTCATCCCCATGACGTCCCTGGGTCGCGTCAGCGTTGCCGCCGCACGCCGACCCGGCGAGCGCGGCCGCGGCAAGCGCTGCTACGAGCAGCCGCCGAGCCATGCTCATCGAGCCAGCACCTCGACCCGGCCGACGGCGTACGGGCGGGTGCCGTCGTGGTAATTGAACTCGCCCGGCGCCGTCGCCGTGTACTCGTAGACCCCGCCAGGCGGGATCATCGGGGACGCGAAGGCCTGTCCGTCGTCGGACTCGACGCTGCGTTCGACCTTGTCGACGTTGGTCCACTGGATCACGGTGCCGACGAAGACGCGGACCAGCGACGGGCTGAACTGGGTCGTGCCCGAGTTGTCGCCGTTGATCGTGACCTCGATGGTCGTCACCTGCTTCTCGGTGGTGGTCGTTGCCGGAGGAGCCGTCGTCGTGGTCGCCTGCTGGATACCGGCCTTGCCCCCTCCGCCAACATCCTCGTCTGGGGCAGGCGCGGCGGTCGTGGTGGTGGATCGGTCACCGAGGCGTTCCTGGTCGACCTCTTCCTTGAAGTCGAGCAGCGACTCGTCACCAACCTTGGAGCTGTCGCCGCAGGCGGCCAGCGTGAGCGCCAACAGGGCGACCACGAGGATGGATCGGAGAGTGCGGAGGGGAGAGTTGGGCATCAGATCAATCCTGATCGCTTGACGGGATCTTCGGAGCTGCCGAGGTAGGACTCGATCACGCGCTCGTCGTCGAGCACGTCGACGGGCGCGCCGCGCATGACCACCGCGCCCTGATCCAGGGCGACGAGTTCGTCGGAAACGGCCGAGATGAGCGGCATGTCATGTTCGATCAACAAGATGCTGCAACCGGTTTCGAACCGGACACGCCGCAGGAGCGGACCAAGGTTCTCGGCCTCGGCCTGCGCTATTCCCGACGAGGGCTCGTCGAGGAGCAACACCTTCGGCTCGGCCGCGAGCACGCACGCCAGGTCGGTGATGCGGCGGAGACCGGTCGAGAGCTCCTTGACGAACTTGTCGCGGAAGGAACCCAGCTCGAGCAACTCGACCAAGCGCTCCGCCTGGGCCCGCAGCCGTCGTTCGGCGCGCCGTGCCTGGGGGAAGCTGACGGCGTTGAGCACGCTGCTCTTGACCTCGAGTTGTTGCTCGAGGGCGACGAGCAGGGTCTCGAATACCGTGAGGGACGGGAACATGCGGGCGTCCTGGAAGCGGCGGATCAACTTGCGATTGGCCCGTGCCTCCGGTCCCAGTTCGCCGATGTCTACGCCCTCGTAGCGGATCACGCCTGCGTCGGGACGCTGGTACCCGCTGATGAGGTCGAACAAGGTCGTCTTGCCGGCGCCGTTCGGCCCGATGAGGCCGAGAACCTCGCCGTCGCGCAGCGCGAAGCTGACGCCGTCGACCGCGGTGACGCCGCCGTAGCGCTTGGTGACATCTTGGAGTTCCAGCACCGGCTGGGCCTCGCCGAGCTCGAGGGCGCGGCGCTCGCGAGCGCCCCGCAGAGCCGAAGCCGGCGCGCCCGTCGACAACGAGCCGGTGCCCTTTACGTAAACGGCGCGCAGGATGTCGGGACGCTGCAACAGATCGGCGGTATTGCCGGCAAACCTGACCTCGCCCTTCTCCATGAAGATGGCCCGGTCGGCGATGGTGAGGGCGACGTTGACGGACTGCTCGACAACGATGATCGTGACGCCCTGCTTGTGGATCTCCCGCACGATTTCGAGCAACTGGCCTACCACCGCGGGCGAGAGTCCGAGCGAAAGCTCGTCGATCATCAACAGCTTCGGTCGGGCGAGGAAGGCCTGGGCCAGCGACAGCATCTGCTGCTCGCCGCCCGACAGCATGCCGGCCTGGGTATCGGCCCTCTCTCGGAGCATCGGGAAGATCTCGAACACTTCGGTGAGGCGCTGCCGCACCTGGTCGTCGGCGGTGAGCCAGTTTCCGAGAACGAGGTTCTCCCGGACAGTGAGCCCGGGGAAGACACCCCGGCCACCCGGCATGTGAATCACTCCACGGGCCGCCACCTCGTGAGGTGGCATGTGCGTGATGTCACGGCCATCGAAGACGATGGCCCCGTTGGCGGCTTCCTGGGTGCCGCTGATCGCCTTCAGCAACGTCGATTTGCCGGCGCCGTTGGTGCCGAGAAGAGCGATGATCTCGCCTTCTTCGACGTCGAAGTCGACGTCGAAGAGGACCTGCACGCCGGAGTACTCCACATCCACGTTGCGGCAGACGAGCATCTTGTCGTTGCCCGCCGCCTTGGCGTTCCGCCACTCCTCCGCCGCGAGCGAGGCGGCGAACGCGTTGCGGCGGTCGACGTCGAAGAAGCCGCCGGCCGTCATCTGGATGAGGCCGCCGATCACCAGGAACGGCACCATCGTGAGGAACATGGTGCCGTAGCCGTACTCGAAGACGACGAGCCCACCGAACTGGAGACCGAGGATCAGGGCAGGGAGCTCGGTCAAGCCGAGGATCTGGAGGCCTTGGGTGCGGATCGAGGGCGGTATCACCTGGGAGTAGATCGCGGCCACCGCCGGGCCGATCAGGGCGGACCCGAACGCCACGATGCAGGCGAAGGCCCCGATCAGCACTACCGGGGGCTCGAAGGAGTAGCCGATGAACCCGGCGGCGCCCACGATCGGGAACAACCCGATCACGGTCAGCACCCGCCCCGGGTTGCGGCGGGTGAAGTTGTCGATCAGGGCGCCGCCGAACAGGCCGCCGAAGACGCCTGCGACCGCTGCCGGGGTGACGAGCAGTCCCCGCCCCAGCGCGTCGAGGCCGTAGCGCTCGGCGAGGAAGAACACGAAGAAGAAGAAGCCGACGCCGCTGCCGACCTGGAGGAAGATCTCCGCCACGAAGAGGCGCCGCAGAGTTCGCACGCTCCACACCGCCCGCCACCCCTCGCCGAACGACACCGGCTCGTCCTCGGTGCGGGCGACATCGTCGGAGGCTCCGAGCGCACGCCGCTCCCAGTAGCCGCGGACCGGCTCGCGCAGGCGCACCAGGGCGACGACGCCCATGAGCATGAGCGGGATGCCCGTCAAGGTGAACACGTTGCGCCAGCCGATCCACACCACCAGCAGGCCGACGAGAAGAGGACCTCCCACCCGGGGAAGGCGGGCGAGGATGGCCACCAGGGCGAAGGCGCGACCTCTCGTGTCAGGGGGGTAGTAGTCGGCGAGCAGGGAGAACCGCGGCACACTGCCCGCGACGTCACCGACATCGTCGCCCACCCGCGCCATGCCGAGGGTGAAGGCGTTGAAGGTGCGCCCGGTGAGCAGAGACGCCAGTCCGGCGATGATGGCGCCGATCCCGATGAACGGCACCCTCGCGTGCCGGTCCGCATACCAACCCGCGCCGATGGCGGCGAAGATCGCCAGAACCCCGACGAGCTGGGCGACCGACACGATGCCACGGAGGTCGATGTCGAGGTCGCGGGCGATGTCAGGCCGGGCCAGGGCAAAGGCCTGGTTGGAGAAGAAAGCGATGAAGCTGATGCCGCCGAGGATCATGACCGGCCGGTAGCCATACGGGGTGCGGCGCAGTTCCCGCCAGCTCGCCGCCTGGCCGAGCAGCCGGCGCCAGCGGGAGGGCCGGTCGGGCTGAGGGGCGGACCCGTCGGCGCGCAGCTGGCCGTTGCCCGCCGGGTCGGTGGTCAGATCCGTCGTGGTCACGTGGATGCTCCTTGGCTGTCGGGCTCAGCCGCGGCCGAGGCGGCGCCAATGGCGGCGGTTTCCCGGAGCCGCTCACCCCGCTCGAGCCGCTCCAGCATGCTCTCGCCACCGCCCTGGTAGAGCTCGGACTCCATCGCCCAGCGCTCCGCCGCGGGCAGGGCGGCGAGCCCCCCGCCGGGGAGGGGCTCGCCGAGGGCGATGAGGCGGGCCTCAAGGGCGTCGGGGTCGACGTCCGCGAACAGGCTCGGCACGATGATCTGACGGCGCTGGGCAACGATGCGCAACCACGCGTCCCGCACGCGGGTGAGCAGCGACATGATGCCGCCGGGCGCGACGTAGAGGATGATCAGGATCACGAACCCGTTCACGAACTCGACGAGCACGTTGCCGATGAAGAAGTACTCGACCAGCTTGAAGTAAATCGTGCCCAGTACAGGTCCGAACACGGTGCCGACGCCGCCGATGACGGCGAAGAGGAACACGAAGATGCTCTCGCCCGCCTGGAACGACTGTTGGGAAATCCCGCGTTGGTGATGAACGAAGATCGCCCCGGAAAATCCGCACAGCGCGCCCGAGATCGCGAAGGCGAGGAGACGGGCACGCATCAGGCTCACGCCGAACGACTGCAGGTTGGCTTCGTTCTCCCGCGAGGCGATGAGCACCCGCCCCACGCGGCTCTTCCTGAGATTGAGCACGAGCAGGATCGAGACCACGAGGGCGCCCACGCTGAGGAAATACATCGAGCGGTCGTCCTCGAAGTCGAGGAAGAATAGGTCGGGCCGAAGGACCTCGTCGGGGAGCATCCAGCCGAAGTACTTGTCCTGGAACAGGGCAAGGCCGGCCGCGATGGAGAACCCGAGGGTGCTCACGGCAAGAAACAGACCGCGGAGCCGGAGCGCGGGCAGACCTACGAGCACGGCGACAGCGGCGCCCACGACGGCCGCGGCCGGCACCGCGAACCAGAAGGGGAGGCCGACGGTGCCGCTCAGGGATCCGCCTACGACCGCACCCACCGCCGCGAAGCCGAACTGGCCCAGGCTGGGCTGGCCCGCCCACCCGGTGAGCACGACCAGCGACAGGGCGACGATCGCCTGGAGGGCAATGACACCTCCGAGGTCGGTAGCGCGCACCGACGTGATGAAGGGATAGAGGAGAACGACGGCGACGCCGAGTGCGGCGAGGGCCCGGGTCGCCCACTTGACGGTGGCGAGGTCCCGGAGCTCGACGGGGATGGGCCGGGTCTCCTCGGCCGCGTCCCACACCGCTTCGGTGGTTTCACTGCGGCTCGCGGTGCGCCGGTGCAGGAGGAAGCCCGCCGTCACGACCACGAAGAGCCCGATGGCGACGATGCCCGGAAGCTCGTCGCCGAGACTCCAGTTGATGGCGCTCGCCAGCGTACCGAGGCCGACGGCCGCGAACACGGTGGCGGGCAGGCTCTGCATCCGGCCCAAGACCGCCGCGGCCAGGGCGATGAGAATCGTCGTGGGCGCGAAGCCGGCCGCAACCCCCGGGGTGGTGAGCATGCCGTTGACGGCGACGCTCGCACCCGACAGCATGCCGGCGATAGCCCAGACGATGGTGGAGAGCGTTCCGACACTTATGCCGAGCAGAGCGGCTCGTTCGCTGTTCTCCGCCAGAGAGCGCACCGCGACGCCCGCACGTGTGTAGCGGAAGAAGGCGGCCACGCCGAGGAAAGCGATGAGCGCCACGTCGATGGCGAAGATGTGCGGAAAGCCGAACGGCAGCGGGAACGAACCCACCTCGAACTGCAGGCCGCGGAGCGGCAGGGCGTTCTGGAGGGCAGTCGCGTTGAAGATCGAGTCGGCCGTCTGGCCCTCGAGGTCGGGAAAGATCGGCAGGTTGCGGATCGCCGGCGCCGTCTGGGCGATGATCTGCGCCAGGGCGATGGTGAAGACGGTGAGCACGAGGCGGGGCGCCTTCATGAACCGGCGTCCGAAGACGAGGTCGATCGCCACGCCGACAAGGCCGGAGAGCGCGATTCCCAGGACGAACGCGATCGGGAACGGCACGGGCGTGTGCTTGACGAGCTCGAAGAAGAAGATTGCGCCAGCCGCTCCGATCGCACCCTGGGCGAAGTTGATGATCCGGAGCGTGCGATACAGCAGCACGATGCCGACCGCGGTAAGCGCGATGACCAGGCCTTCCAGCGCGCCCTGGAACAGGATCGCGGCGGGCGTGCCACGCGGGTCCTGGCCCCTGCCGGGCAGCACCAACTGGGTGAAGACGAGGAGCCCGACGGTAAGGGCCGCTAACAGCACCGCGCGGCGCCGCAGCGAATCGGATGGTAGGAGTTCAGTGATCACTGGTCGCCGCCGTCTTCCACCGGATCGGGCTCGCGCTGGCCGATCGTGAACTCGTACTCGAAGAAGCCTTGGTCGTTGCGCTCGTTGTACTCCTCTTTGAGCACGATCCCACCGAACTGCGGAGCGAAGACGAAGTTGAATGGCTGCGGCCCGCTCGTGTCGCCGCTGATGGTGCGGGTGCCCTCCACAAGCCAGCCCGACAGAATCTCGCCGCAGGCATCTACCTCGACGCGGCTCTGCACCTGGGCCTGGTACTGCACCGAGACCCGACTCCTCGGATCGATGGCGCTCGACTGGAACGACTCGCCCTGACGGACCTCGAGGGGCAGTAGGAGCAGGCCGGTGCCCGGGTCGAAACTCGAGACCACGTTGCCGTGCTGGTCGTAGTTCTCGACCTTCTGGAGGCTGAAGCCCCGCTCGGGCTCACCGGTCCGCACACTGACGTCGGAGAATCCCGGGTTCGACTCCGCCTGCTCGGTCGCCGTCTTGAGCAGGTAGGTGGAGATACGTACCGCCCCGGCGTTGCCGAGAGGCTGCACCACCTCGTAAGAGATCTCGAGCCCGTTGTTGCCGGGTGACGGCGTCAGTTCCTCCACGTTTCGCACGACCCGGCTCTGGAAGCCCGTGATGGGGAACTTCCGACCAGGAAAGTTGTTGAACTCGGTCTGCCCACCCTTCTTCCAGCGGTAGCGGCCCGCGGCGGGCGGCGCCTCGACGTTGAGGGTCGCCGCCTGTTCGGCGAACTCATTGGCGGCGGCCGGGGGGCAGGTGGGAGTCGGCTTGAGCTTGGGCAGGAACTGCGACTTGTCGAAGTCGTCCTCGAGCGCGCTCTGGTCGGGCAGGTCGTCGAAGGCGACCTCCCCCGTGAACAGGTCGTCGGGACTCTCGGCCGTTTCGCCCGCGAGGGGCTGTTCCTCCTCTTCTTCCTCCACGCCGAAGACGATGTCGGCCTCGAGGTTGCGGATGCCCACTCCAGGGCCCTTGGACTGCACACAGGCCGCGGCGGTAAGGGCGACGGCTGCGAGCACGGCGAGGAGTCGTAGGTGCTCAGACCGGAACGGGTTCACGCTCCTGCGGGGCTTCGGCATGCGGTACCTCCCTTCGTCCGGTGAGGTCGGTCTCGGGTGCATATGGGTCGCGCATCGAGAGGCGGGAGACGACCGCGATCGCCCTTACCGTGCCGGGCTGGCTCTGGGCGAGGCGCCGCCGCAGACTGCGCGACAGCTCTTCGGCCGCGGTGGCGATGTCGATGCCGGCCGTCTCCTGGAGGTCGCCCCACAACGCCCGCGTGACGAGCCAGGCGAACTGGGTGTGCTCCTCGTCGTCGACGAAGCGGTCCAGGAACATCAGCGGTGTGTCGGTAGGGAACTTGAATCCGAGGTCGGTCGCGTAGTCGCGCCACTCGGCATACGCGAGCGCGATCCGCGCCCGTGGACCGGCCCTCATCACCGCGGCTCGGCGGCGAGATCGGAGGACTGCCTTGTACAGCGCGGGCCAGAGCACATAGGCCAAGCCGAGGAGCAGGAGGATGGGCAGCGCGATGAGCACCACCTGGCGGACCTGATCGGCCAGAACGCTAGGCGCCGGTGTAAGCACCGGAAGGTAGAGTTGAACGCCGATCTCGTTGCTCGGCAACACGCTGGGATCGACGAGCTGCTGGCCGGGATCTCCCACCGTCGGCTTGGCCTTCTTGGGGGTGCCGATCACGGGGAGCCACTTGTAGCCGGGGAACCACACCTCGACGAAGCTCGAGCCGTGCTTGGGGCGCACCTGGAGGTTGTCGCCGACGAGGTCGCCGCCGTCGTAGCCGTAGCCAATTCGCGACGGGACGCCGATCCAACGGGCGAGCATCGCCTGGGCGGCCACGATCTCATACGGCGAACCCTCTTGGGACCCACCGATCATGTCGTTCACCCGCTCGGCCGTGACGCTCTTGGGCACGCCGGTGCCCGTGACCGTGACGTTGTCGAGGATCCAGGTGCGGAGGTAGTCGAACTCGTCCCACTTCGACGTCTTGGGTGCTTCGTCGATCAGGCCCTGCACGGCCGGGGGGACCGGACCGATATCGGTGAACTCCTGCATGTCCTCCGGCAGCGTGAAGGTGACCTGCCGGAGGTCGTCGATCGTCGGCAGCCCGGCCGCCGCCACCGTGTAGCGGAGACCGGCCTGCACCTGGCCCTGGGCGACCCGGATGCTGTCGTTCCTGTCGTCGAACGCGAGGGCAGGCCCCTCGGCAACGATGCCGACCGGGTTAGGCAGTCCCGGGAGGGTCGTTCCCTGCATGCCGGCCACGGTGAAGGTGGCGCGCACGCCGGGTTGCAGCTCGGAGTCGACGATGCCGGAGCGGGGCACTTCGTCGAGCTCGCTCGCCGCGAACGGAGGGAGCCGCCAGTCCTTCCCGTCGTAGATGTCGAGGCTGCCGGTGCGCCACGGACCCGAGATGCTCGAGCTGACTTCGAAGAGGACGCGGTCTTCCACCTCGGTCAGCGGCACCGTCTTGGGTTTTTGGGGCTCCTGGGTGGGGTCGATGCGGGGCTCGGGGAAGAGGATGTCGGCCTGGGCGAGGCCGTAGAGGCCGACGAGGATCACCGCGACGAGGGGTAGGCCCTTGGCGACCTTCCGGACCTCGTACGACAGGGGCGGCCGCTCGTCCGCGCTGGCCGCCTGGGCGGCGCTGGACAGGAAGCCCAGCCCGAGCGCGAACAGCGCCAGGCAGGCGATGCCGCTCGCGACCTGCTGCGCATCGGGGACGCTGATGGCCGCGATCGCCGCGACGGGCAGCGGCACGAGGAGGCCGAACGCCGGCCGCCTAACCGCCAATGCCAGCCACCCGGCGACGAAGCCGGTGACTCCCATCAACCATCCGATGATGGCTTGCCAGCCGGGGGTGAGCCCGACCGGCGGCCGGAGGACGTTGCCGTCGGACACGGCCCGGCCGACGTGACCGCGGAGGCCGCCGATCGTGCCGATACCAGACGGCATGACGAGGAGGAGGCCGATGCCGAAGAGGGCGACGGCGATGGCGAGATTGATCGTCACCGCGCTGCGGCGACGTCGCAGCGCGTAGGCGAGGCCGACACCGAGCAGTGCCGCGACCGCGGCATACACGCGGGCTCCCGCGCCAGTGAAGACGCCGCCGACCATGACCGCGGCTGCAAGCGTCGGCATCGCCGCCGCCAGCGCGACGCGAACGGGCGAGCCTTCCGGCTCCTCGTCGGAGGGAGCGCTCGCTCCGTTCCTGCCCTGGCCGACGTCGGCGCGCGTCGCGTCGACCTCAGCGTCCGAGGGTGGTGTTGCGTCGAGGGTGTCGTCGGGCTCGCGGGAGATCGTCGTCATCTAGCGGCGAGCCCCCGATCCGGCGACCTCGTTATGGAGCGCGGTCGCGAGGTCCTGGCCGGGATGGAGCCCGACCACCTGGCAGCCGAGCGCGGCTGCGGTGCCCATCGTCTGGGCGGCGTCGTCGTCCCACAAGAGCGCAACCACTAGGATCGACACCCCTTTGTCGAGCAACAGCTTGAGCTGGGCGGCTTCGGCGTCGCCGAGGCGGGGCGTGACGAGCACCATGTGGGCGTCGTTCTGCGGCCTGGTGAGCAGACGCATGATCATCTTCCCCAGCGGCTCGCGCGACAGCTCGAGTCGGGTGAGCGCGTCAAGCAGGATCAACTGGGCGCTGGCACCGCGCAGCGAGCGGGTCAGCGCTGCACCGTTCGTCTGGCAGGTGACCTCGTAGCCTTCGCGCAGGTGCCGAACGCCGAGAGACGCCGCGACGCGGACGCCTGCTTCGAACGACTCCGACAGGCCTTCGCCATCGCGGCTGTGGGCCCGGCGGTCGGTGTCGAGCAGGATCGTGATCCGGTCGGTGATGCCCTGCTCGGCCTCCCGTACCATGATCTTCCCGGTGCGGGCGGACGCGCGCCACACGATGCGCCGGAGGTCGTCGCCCGGGGTGTACTCGCGCATGCCGTAGAACTCCAGACCCGACGGCCACGGCTTCGACACGGGAGGGCGGATCGGCGGGTCCTCGAACTGGCGGGTCAGGGGACGGTCGGAAACGAGCTCGACGCGGGGGTGCACGAGCAGCTCGAACTCGTCCGCCACCACCGTCTCGCGCTCGGTTAGCCCGAGCGGGTCGCCGGCAACCGCGACGAGCGGTCCGATCGTGTACACGCCGCGCCGGGTGCACCGCACGCTGTAGTGGTGAGAGACCTCGGAGCCGGAGGTGAGCCGCGTGATCGGCAGCCGCACCGGGTTCCCGAGCCGCTCCGGCACCCGCTCCTCGAGGAGGAACGTCGAGACCCGGCGCTGGGCCTCGAGCTTCACCTCGACGTCGAGACGGTCGCCCTCCTGGGCACGGGGAAACAACCCGGTCCGTTCCCCCGTGAGCTTGAGGCGGCGCGGGGCGATGATGAACGCGACGACAACCAGCATGATCGCCCCGTACGAGAAGAGGTACATGGCGGTGCCCGCGACGACGAACGCGACCACCCAGAGGGCAACCGCGCCGACGATCGCGATCTGGCCGGAACGGGTGATGCCGAGCCGGCGCTGGAGCTCGAGAGCACGCCGCCGCAACCGGCTCGGTGAGAACACTTCATAGAGCACCTCGAAGCGGTCGCGCCACACGAGGCGCGCGCCTCCGGTACTCGAGCGGAGCGCTCCTGAGCGGCGGGGGGGACTGGCCATTCTCAGGCGTCAGCGGTCGCGAGGCTCTGACCGCGCGCCGAGAGGGGCGGCTTGACGGCGTTGGTGATGCGGTCGAGAACCGAGTCGACCGAGTCACCCCGCAGGATGGCGTCGGGATTGAGCACGACCCGGTGGGCCATCACGGGGTCGAGGACAGCGCGCACGTCGTCGGGATAGACGTGCTCGCGGCCGTCGCTGGCCGCCAGGACCCTCGACGCCTTGAGCAACGCGATCGACGCGCGAGGACTCCCGCCCATAGCGACCGCCGGGTCGTTCCGAGAGGCGTTAACGATGTCGACTATGTAGTAGCCGACCTCGGGGGAGACGTTGACGGTTGCGGCGTAGTCGATCATCGCCCGCACGTCCTCGGTCGTGATGACGGCGCTGATCTTCCCGATGGAGAGGTTCACCGCGTTGTCGAACATCACCTGGAGCTCGTGCTCCCTCGGCATGTATCCCATCGAGAGCTTGAAGATGAAGCGGTCGAGTTGCGCTTCCGGCAGCGGGAAGGTTCCTGCCGTCTCAACTGGGTTCTGGGTCGCCAGCACGAGGAAAGGATCCGGCAAGTCGTAAGTGACTCCGTCGGCTGACACCCGCCGCTCGCCCATGGCCTCGAGCACCGCGGACTGAGTCTTCGGCGTGGCCCGGTTGACCTCGTCGGCAAGAAGTACGTTGGTGAAGATCGGGCCCGGCCTGAACTCGAACTCACCCCGCTTCTGGTCGAGGATCGACGAACCGGTGATGTCACCCGGCAACATGTCAGGTGTGCACTGCACTCGGGCCTGGGTGGCGTTGATCGATTGGGCCAGCGCTCGAGCGAGCATCGACTTGCCGGTGCCAGGAACGTCTTCGAAGAGGACGTGGCCGTGGCAGCAGATCGCCACGAGCGACAGCCGCACGATGTCGGCCTTGCCCTTGATGACCGTCTCGACGTTGTCGACGACCTCGTCGAAGTGCGTCTTGAACACACGGACGTCCATCTTCGAGCCGGTGCGGCGAGCGGGTGCACGCGAGGAGGCCTGGGAGGAACGCTTACGGCTGCGGGTGCTCATGGCAAGTCTGACCCTTCGTGTCTGGGGGAGATCACGTCGTGCGGGATCCGGCGCCACCGCGCAGGGCCGCGGATGGAACTACGCCGCGGCGGGGCCGATCTCCTGCCTGACCGAAAGGCTTCTCGCGGTCAAGTTTCGGGCCCAGGTAGAAGGAGTCGGGTGCGCCGACGTCAAAAGGTGTAGTCAGAAGTGAACCAGACTGTAGTGAACCAGACCTACGCCGTCGCGCCCATCCCCCTGACGGGGCGTGCTAGGAGGATCCGCCCGTGGCCACTGTGACCGCCGATGTCACAGCACCTCGCCGCTCGCCCGAGTGGGCGACCAAGTACCCACCGCTACTCAGCGTCGCGATCGCGCTGCTGATCGCGGTCGCTGTCCTCCCTTCTTCGCTGAACATCCCCCAAACGAACCCGACCCAGACACTCGAGATCGCGCCGGTGCCCCCGACCGACGACGACGTACCCCCACCGCCGGGAGGCAACTTCTCATCGCTCGGGCTGGCGGGAAGCTCGACCCTCGAGGAAGGTCCCGGTGAGGGCGACGCCGGAGCCATCGACTTGCCACCACCAGAGGAGCTTCCGACCGTCGGGAAGAGCCCCAGCACCAAGCGCTGCGTCGGCGACCCGCCCCGCCAGACGGAGGACAAGCTCTCTCCCCCGTGCGTGGCCAACTTCACGGGCGACAATTTCGGTGCCACGTACCAGGGCGTCACGCGTGAGGAGATCCGCATCCTCATCTACGTCGAGGGCAACATCGCCTATCTCGGCAGCTCGGGCGGAACCGAAACCACGCCCGACAACACCTACTGGGACCTCTGGGAACCGCCGAAGGAGGACGAGCATGTCATCGTGCGCACCCTGCGCCGGTGGCAGCAGTACTTCGGCGAGCGGTACCAGACCTACAACCGCACCCCCCACTTCTTCGTGTACTTCAGCGGTGCCGACGACAGCGTCGAGGCCCGCCTCGCAGACGCGGCCGACAACTACGCCAAGGTGAAGCCGTTCGCGGTGCTGAGCTACCAGCGCGACAACGCGGATGCCTACCTCGAGGCGATGGCCAAGCGCGGTGTCCTCAACTTCGGATCGTTCGTGGGCCGCCCGGCGTCGTTCTTCCAGAAGTACGCCAAGATGATCTGGGGGCTCTATCCGAGCCTCGAGCAGCACGCCCGCATCTACACCTCCTACATCTGCCAGAAGGTCGCGCCCCATCCCGCCGATTTCAGCGGCAATCCCGGCGAGAACGGCAGCCCGCGCAGCTTCGGCATGTGGCGAACCGACAACGAGGGCTTCCCCGGCTACATCCACTTCGCCGGGATGGTGGGCGACGCCGTGTCGAATTGTGGGGTCGAGATCGAGGCCGAACATACGTTCCCGACCGTGGGATTCACCCAGGACAACCGCTACATCCCGACGTATGCGACACGGGCGTGCGCCGACTTCAAGCAGAAGGGGATCACCACCATCCTGTGGCCGATGGGCCTCGAGACGAACTTCAGCCGAGCCTGCGCGTCGGTCGACTACTACCCGGAGATCGTGATCGCAGGCGACCGCGTGATCGAGGACGCCGGGTTCGACGACGACCAGAACCAGCGGGTCTGGGACCAGGCGCTGGTAGTAACCAACGTCACCGCTACCGGACGCCCGGAGGAAGAGCCGTGCTTCCAGGCCTACCGTGAGACCGACCCCGACGCGCCGCGGGTCGACATCACCTTCATCGCCTGCCGGTTCTATGCAGACCTCCGCCAGCTGTTCATCGGTATCCAGGTCGCCGGCCCCCGCCTCGGCCCGACATCGGTCGACCAGGGCTTCCACGCCATCCCCGAGATCCGTTCGAGCGACCCGAAGGTGCCGGCGTGCTTCTACCTGCCAGGCGACTACACCTGCGTGAAGGACGCCCAGGTCATGGAGTACGACGCCGGCCAGGAGAACGACGGGCCGTGCTGGCGCATGTATGAGGACGGGCAGCGGTACCTGGCGAACGGCTGGCCAAAGGGCAACGTGCGGGCCCAGAGCGGGGGCGTGGAGGACGAGTGCAACCAGTGGGGCAGCGGGAGCGGCAGCTTCATCAATCCCAACCCACCCGATCCGGAAAACCCCGAGGGATGACGTCGGTGAGGAGAGGCATGCGACACGTACTGGCGTGCGCGGCGGCACTACTGGCTGCAGCCGGCCTTTCGGCCGTGCCGGCGGGCGCGTTCGAGAAGGAGCCCGCCCTCGTCATCGCCGAGGGTCAGACCATCGACGAGGACTACTCGGCCGCGCCCGTCGGGGCGGCCGGCGAGGAAGCCAACCCCGGTACGTGCAGGAGCCGGCCGGACTGTGACGTCGTCCCCCTAAAGATCGTCGTGCCGGAGCGCCTCAAGAGCCCGGACACCGCTGAAGACTTCTTCGTCCGCGTCAGCATGTCGTGGCCGGAGGACGTCGACGGACCCATCGGCACCAGCGAGAACGACATGGACATGTACATCTGGGAGGACCCGGCGGGCGACGACGACGTCGCAAGCGGCGCCTCGTCGGCCAACCCTGAGCGGGCCAGCCTGGTCAACCCCAGAAACGGTGACTACAGCATCGTCGTGGTGAACTGGGCCGGCACCAACCGCGGCTACAACCTGCATGTCGAGTGGATCTCGGGTGAGATCCCCACTCCCTACGAGGCGCTCGCGCCGGGCCGCACGTCGTCGGGTGGCGGTTCGGACGAGGGCACTTTCGTGCCGCCAGAGGACACCTCGGGCGAGCCCGTCGACGAGTCCGCGTTCTCGCCGGTGCCCGCTGCCCCGACAGCGGAGCCCGAAGCCGCGCCTCGGCGCCCGATCGCCGGCGACGACGCGTTCGGGTTCAGCCTCCCCCGCGCCCCCGCCCTGAGCCCATCGCTGGGCGACAGCTCCGAGGAGGCCGCGTCGCTGTTCGACAGCCAGCCCGCCGTCAGCCTCGGTCCCGCCGAGCCGGTACCGGCGCCCGTCGTGCTGTTCTGGTTGCTTGCAGTGCCGATGGTGCTGCTCGGCGGCAGCTTCCTCTGGCTCCGCCAGCACCGTCCCGCCGCGCTCATCATGGGAACTTGAGGCAATAACGAACGGATTCCGTTCGTTATTGCCTCAAGTTCCGCCGTGGGCAGGCAAGAACGGCGTGAACCACGAATCACTCTTGAGGACATGTCTTCCCCACGCCGACTCTCCGCACTCGCCATCGCACTCGCAGTCACCGTGGCAGCAGCGCCCGCGCTCGCGCGGATCGCCGCAGGCGGCGGAAGCGAGGAAGCCGCGCGGACATCCACCGCCGTAGCGGACCGGCCGAGGGTTGCGCCTGAGTTGGCGGCCCAGCTCGAAGGGGGAACCTCCGGGGCGGACGGCGCCGGCGAGGCCACCGACCTCATTGTGTTCGTACACGCCGACGGTGCCGAGGAAGCCTCCACCGCCGCCGAGCGTGCCGGGCTCACCGTCTTCGACCGGTTCGAGCGCGTGGGCGTCGTCGCCGCGTTCGGGCCGAGGGCCGCGGTCCAGCGGACGATCGACGCCCGAGAAGTCACCTACGTCGAGCACAACCGGCCGATCGAGTTCTTCATGGAGACGTCCCATCAGGCCACCCGCGGGGCCGAGGCGCGCACCGCTTTCCAACAGATTCACAACGGCGGCCAACCCGTCGACGCGTGGAAACTCCAACTCCCCGCCGGTGAGGGTCCTGCCTACGCGGGCGAGATCGACGGGCGCGGGGTGACGGTCGCGGTAATCGACGGCGGCGTCGACGGGACCCACCCGATGTTCCAGCGCGACGGCCAGAGCAAGGTGCGCCGCAACATGAAGCTCGCTTGCATGAACCACCTGCCGGGAATCGTGTTCGGCGGCGGCATCCCCCAGGACACCTGTCCTGACGAGCCGCATCCGTTCTGGTTCGACATGACGGATCGGGGCAACGACACCGACACCGGCTCCTTCGGAGGCCACGGCACCCACGTGGCCGGCATCGTCGCGGGCTACGACGTCGAGGCCGACGGTGAGCCCCTCCACGGCGCCGCGCCCGGCGCTCAGCTCGTCAGCCTGTCGATCGGCCAGTCGATCGCGATCTACGGCGGGGCCGCCGGCATGAACTGGGTCCTCCGCAACCACGACAATCCCTGCGAGGCATGTCCGCCCATCCGGGTGGTGAACAACTCGTGGGGCACCACCGGCGAGCACAACCCCGACTCGGTGCTGGCCAAGCTCCAGCGCGAACTCGTTCGCGAGGGAGTCGTCGTGGTGTGGGCAGCCGGGAACTCCGGAGGCGACGGATCCGAGACGACCTTGAACCCCGAGTCTCAGGACCCGACACCGGGAGTCCTCGCCGTCGCGAACTACAACGACGCCGACAGCGGAACTCGCGAGGGTGGGATCGCCGAGACCAGTTCCCGGGGACGGGAGGGCGCAGTAGGCACCTATCCCGACCTGTCGGCACCCGGCACCTCGATCACCTCCGCGTGCCGCACCCACCTCACCATCTGCACCGACGGCGACGACTACGGCACGATCTCGGGCACGTCGATGGCGGCGCCCCACGTGGCGGGCATCGTCGCCCAGCTCTTCCAGGTGAAGCCGCCGATCACACCGGCAGGGATCGAAGATGTGCTCGAGGACACCGCCCACCGGTTCGGCTTCGGCGCCCCCTACGAGGCCGACGAACCCGATCGCAACGACGGCTACACCTCGCTCGACAAGGGCCACGGCCTCGTCGACGCCACGGCCGCGGTTGCCCGGCTGCTGAGCGTCACCGACCCGGGCGCCACCGTCGACTGCGTCGCCGGCTCGCCGATCCTCGTCGATCACGAGGGCGACGCCAAGTGGTTCTTCCTGAACACGCCCGGGCCATCGGAGGACACCCTCGACATCACCGCCGGCCATATCTCCGACGCCGGCCACCTCACCTTCACGATCGACGTCGCCGACCTCTCCGACGCACCACCCCCAGGGAGCAACGGCATCGCGTTCTACTGGGACCTGAAGCGGGGCGACGAAGAATGGCAACTCCAGTCGTCTCGCACGGCAACGGGCGAGACGCACACCCTGCTCGTGACGACCGGCGCCGGCGACGAGATAACAATCGACGGTCTCACCGGCACCTTCGATGTCGAGAACGATCTCGTCCGCGCGTCGATACCGTCCAACGCGCTCACCGGCGCCGGCCTGCCGGGTATCACCGACGGGCAGGCACTGACCGAGTTCGGGACCAGGTCGTTCCGGCAGGAAGGTGTGGTGCTCGCGGGTGTCGACATCGCCGTCTCCGGCTGCGCCCACGTGGTCGGCACGGGCACGGCGCCGACGCCCACGGGGTTCGTCGAGCCTGAGCCCACCCCCGACGCGGCGGACGCGGACGCCACCGTGCGCGACGGTGACACCTTCGAGGATGAGGGCACGCCACCCGGGTCGACGTTCATGTACACATGCAGCGGTCCCAACGATCCGCAGTGTGTGACCTACCTGCTCGAGCTCTTGCCCTCCGGGGGCGAAGGCGAGCTCGAGGTCACGCTGTCGTCCGACCTCTACGGCACCGTCGCCGAGGACTTCGACGTCTACGTCTATGACCTCAAGGGCAACCAGCTTGGCGTTGCCGGGAACCCCCAGACCGTGGGTGAGACCGTCGTCGTCGACATCCCCGCCTCAGGCCTCTACTACCTGGTGGTCCAGCCCTACACCGCCACGCCCGACTCCCCCTACACCGTCACCGCCACCCTCCTCCGAACTTGAGGCAATAACGAACGGATTCCGTTCGTTATTGCCTCAAGTTCGCTGGCGTGAGAAAGTCGGAGAGGGCCGACCACCACTCTTCGGGTGTCTCGTTGTGCGGGGCGTGGCCGGCGTCGTCGATCTCGACGAGGTGGGCGCCGGGGATGACGGCGGCCATCCGGCGGCAGTGCTCGATGAAGGGCTTGTCCTGCGCGCCGGCGATCACGAGGGTCGGGACTGCCACCGTCGCCAGCCGGTCGAGCCGGTCGGGTTGTGACAGCAGCTCCTCGGCCATAGCCAGCCACATGACATCGGAGGCGACCCGCGTGTTGCGGTCGCCCCGTTCGCGGTAGCCGGGAACGGTCTCACACATCCGGTCGTGGGCAGGGGTGTCGAAGGGCCCCTTGATGCCCTCCTCGGTCTGCACGGTGACGAGGGCGTCGGTGCCGCCCGCGGCGACGGTCGCCTTGCCGAGCTCGACCAGCTCGGGGTCGATGCCGTCGGGAACGCCATGGCTGGTGTCTTGGAGCACGAGGAGCTCGACCCGATCGGCGTGGTCCAACACGACGTGCTGGGCGACCATGCCGCCCATCGAGTGGCCGAGCAGGGCGAAGCGTTCCCAGCCGAGAGCGTCCGCGATACCCACCACGTCGGCCGTGTAGCGGCGCAGGCTGTAGGCCGCAGGCTCCTCCGGCTTGGCGCTCTCGCCGTGGCCCCGCAGGTCGGGGACAACGACGTGCCATCCGGCGCCGGCGAGCCGTTCCGCCTGCGTGGTCCAGTCCTCCTTCGCTCCGACGAAACCGTGCGCGATCAGGAACGGACGGCCGCCCTCCCCCGCCTCCAGCACCGAGAACCCGAGCCCGTCAACTGCAAGAGTGCGCACCCCCATGACGGATACGCTACCGGGGTCCATGAACTTCTTCGGGGGCGTAAAGCGACGTGTCTGGCCGGCGTTGAGGTGGGGGCTCACCGGCGCGGCACTGTGGTTCCTCCTCCCGCGCGCCCTGCGCACGCTCCGCCCGGCCTGGGAGTCCCGCACTCTGTGGTGGCTAGCGGCCGCGCTAGGAGTCACTGCGCTCGCCACCGTGCTCGCGGCGGTTCGCTGGCACCGGGTCCTGGCGGCCCTCTCACTTCCGTCGCGCATCTCCGCCCTGGTCTCGTATCATTTCGCCGGCCTGTTCGTCAGCAACTTCCTGCCGTCGACGATCGGCGGCGACGTGCTCCGCGTGAGCCGGCTCTCGGCCAGCACGGGCGAGTCGCACGGGCAGACCTTCGCGTCGGTCGTGCTCGAGCGCCTCACCGGCTGGATCGTGCTCCCGATGATCAGCCTCATCGCTCTCGCGGTGAACCCCGGCCTGCTCGAGCCACCGGTCAGGCGGGTTGCCAACGTCGCCATCGTCATCTCGTTGGTCACCCTCACCCTCCTCATGGCGATCGTCGCGGCCGCGTCGAACCAGCGCATCGCACGCGGCCTCGAGGGCGCGAGCGGCTGGCGGCAGTTTCTCGGCGCCGTACACGTGGGGATCGAGAGGTTCCGGCGATCGCCGGCGGCGACCCTCGAAGTGCTCGCAGCCGGCCTCGTCTACCAACTCACCATGCTGTTGGCAGCCTTCTTCGCGGCCAAGGCCCTCGGCCTCCACGGCGTGGGCTGGACGGCAGTGCTCGCGTTCATGCCCGCGGTGGCGATGGTGCAGGTTCTTCCGATCACCGTCGGCGGACTCGGAGTGAGGGAGGGCGCGTTCGTGCTCTTCCTCCATCCCATGGGCGTCACCACCAACCAGGCGATCGCCCTCGGCGTGCTCGTCTATGCCGTCAATCTGGCGGTGAGTCTGCTCGGCGCGCCGGCCTTCGCCGTGGGCACACGCCGGGCCGAAGCCACCGCGTGATCCTCGGCACGGCGCGGACCAAGCCGAGGTGGTGGCGCGAGGTCATCTATGTCCTCTTGTTCTACGGCGTCTACAGCCTCATCCGGAACCAGAGCGCGTCATCCGAGACGGAACTCACCGCGTTCGCCAACGCCAGGGACGTGATCCGCGTCGAGGAGTGGATGGGCCTGTACTTCGAAGAGTCCATGCAGGACGCGTTTCTCCGGGCGGAGTGGTTCATCTGGTTCTGGAACGTCTTCTACGGAACCGCTCACTTCGTCGTGACCACCGCCGCGCTCGTCTGGTGCTTCCGGCGCGCGCCCGCCCGGTACCGGCTCTGGCGCAACACCCTGGCCGTCACGACCGCTCTGGCGCTGTTCGGATACGCCTTCTATCCGCTGATGCCGCCCCGGCTACTGCCGGCCACGTGGGGCTACGTCGACACCCTCGCCCAGATAGGGGGGCTCTGGTCGTTCGATTCCGGGGCGGTCAAGTCGGTGTCGAACCAGTACGCGGCGATGCCGAGCCTGCACTTCGGCTGGTCGCTCTGGAGCGCGTTCGTGCTGTGGCCGGCCGCCCGGCGGCGCTGGACGGCGGCCCTGGTGGCCGCCTATCCCGTGGCGACGCTGTTCGCCATCGTCGTCACCGCCAACCACTTCTGGCTCGACGCGGCGGGTGGGGCGGCCGTGCTCGGCGCGGGATATCTGGTCGCGCGGTTGCTACCCCAGTCGCGGCCTTCCCCAGAAGATGAAGATGGCTCAGAAGAAGATGGCTCAGAAGATGGCGTATCCGCCGTCGATCACGATCGTGTCGCCGGTGTGGTACGCCGACGCGCCGCTGGCGAGGTAGACGGCGATCCCGGAGAAGTCGTCGGGGACTCCCCAACGACGCTCCATCGGGATACGCGGTAGCACCCGCTCCCGGAACCGATCCGATCCGACGGCGCCCGCCGTCATCGGCGTATCGATCCATCCCGGCAGCACGGCGTTGGCTCGGATGCGGTAGCGCCCGAGCTCGACCGCGAGGCCCCGCATCATGGCGATCACGCCGCCCTTGGTGGACGCGTACGCCTGGTTGCGGGCCGCCCCATGCACGGCGGACAGGGATGAGGTCACCACCAGGCTCCCGCCCTCACCTCGCTCCACCATGTGCGGGGCGGCGGCACGCAAGGTGAGGAACGCGCCGTCGAGGTTGACGCGCGCCACGCGCTGCCACGTCTCGAGGGTCATCTCCATGAACGACCGTGCGCCGCCCCCGATGCCCGCGTTGGCGAAGCACGAGTCGACGTGGCCGAACTGCTCGACCGCCGCGGCGAAGGACGCGTCGACCTGCTCCTCGTCGCCGACGTCGCACCGCATCGCGGCCACCCTCGTGCCGTGCTCGGCCAGTTGGGCGGCCGCCTGGCCGTTCTTCTCCTCGTTGGTGCCCCAGATCACGACGTCGGCGCCGGCCCTGGCCAAGCCCTCCGCCATCCCGAGACCGATGCCGCTGTTGCCACCGGTCACGAGGGCGACGTGTCCGCCGAGGTCGAAGTCATTGGCCATGGCCCGAGACCGTACCCCCCTCCCGACCCCACCACCCCCCGCCGAACTTGAGGCAATAACAAACGGAATCCGTTCGTTATTGCCTCAAGTTCGGCCGGGTGAGGGAGAATCACGGCGTCATGGACACGCCCCTCGCGCTCACCGCGGTCGCGGCTCCCGTCTCGGAGCGCATCCGGGGGCTTCTCGACGCCGAGATCGACCGGTGGGCCGCCGTCGACCGCGACCTCGCCGAGCCGCTCAAGACGCTCCAGACGATGGTGGCCTCGGGCGGCAAGCGACTCCGGCCCGCGTTCTGCCACTGGGCCTTCGTGGGAGCGGGCGGCGACCCCGACGATCCCCTCGTGATCGATGCAGGCGCGGCGCTCGAGCTGCTGCACACCTTCGCGCTCGTCCACGACGACGTGATGGACGGATCCCTGCTCCGCAGGGGCGAGGCCGCCGTCCACGTCAGCTACGAAGACCGCCACAGCGTCGCCCACTGGCGGGGTGAGGGTCGGCGGTTCGGTGAGGGGGCGGCGATCCTGATCGGCGACCTCGCCTTCGTCTACGCCGACCTGCTCCTCGCGGGCGCGCCGGCCGCGGCGGTCGACGTCTTCACCGAGCTTCGCCTCGAGGTCAACTTCGGCCAGTACCTAGACCTGCTCGGGACGGTGCGGGGTGACGGCACCCCCGAGGCCGCCAGGCGCATCGCGAGGTACAAGTCGGGCAAATACACCGTGGAGAGGCCCCTGCATCTCGGGGCCGCCCTCGCGGGTGGACTCGACGGCCTCGCCGGGCCCCTGTCGGCCTACGGCCTGCCCCTCGGCGAGGCCTTCCAGTTGCGCGACGACCTGCTCGGCGTGTTCGGCGACACGCGCCTCCTCGGAAAGCCCGTGGGCGACGACCTGCGGGAGGGCAAGCCGACCGCCCTCGTCGCCTTGGCGCGGGAGCGGGCCCGCGGCCCGGCCGCCAAGCTTCTGCGCGAACGCCTCGGCTCGTCCGACCTGACCGAGGACGACGTGGCCGCCCTCCGCACCGTCCTCGTCGAGACCGGTGCCGTCAAAGAGGTCGAGCGCACCGTATCCGACCTCGTCGACGAGGCTCTCGCTGCCCTCCCCTCTCTGCCGGCCACAGGCGACGCCCGCACCCGCCTCCGCGAGCTGGCGGTCTTCGTCGGCGGCCGCGACCGCTAACCCCCACTCTGGAGTGGTTAGCCCCCGGATTCCGGGGGCTAACCACTCCAGAGTTGGGGGGCCGCTAGCCTTGGCCACGCATGCTCGAGCAGATCAATTCCCCCGCCGACCTGCGCGCGCTCAGCTACAGCCAGCTCGACGACCTCGCCACCGAGATCCGCGACTTCATCGTCCGGGCGGTGGCGGTTGCGGGTGGGCACCTCGGCTCGAACCTGGGCGCGGTTGAGCTCACACTTGCTGTGCACCGGGTCTTCGACTCGCCCAAGGACGTGATCTTGTGGGACACGGGCCACCAGGCCTACGTGCACAAGATCGTCACCGGACGCCGCGACGCCTTCGACACCCTTCGTCAGGACGGTGGTCTGTCGGGCTACCCGTCGCGGGTGGAGTCTGAGCACGACTGGGTCGAGAACAGCCACGCCTCCACGATCCTCAGCTACGCCCATGGGGTCGCAACCGGCATAACCCGCACCGGCGCCGACCGCCATGTGGTCGCCGTCATCGGCGACGGCTCGATGACCGGAGGCCTCGCCTTCGAGGGCCTCAACAACCTCGGCCACAGCGGCATGCCGTGCGTGATCATCCTCAACGACAACGGCCGGTCGTACGCGCCCACTGTCAGCCGAATGTCCGAGAGCGTCAGCCGTCTCCGCCTCAACCCCTCCTACGTCCAGGTGAGCCAGTGGATGGAGCAACTGCTCCGCGACATGCCCGCGGTCGGCGAGCTCGCCTACTCGAGCCTCCAGGGCATCAAGGCAGCCGTGCGTGAGGTGCTCGAGCCCACCGCGTTCTTCGAGGCGCTCGGCGTCCGCTACACCGGGCCGATCGACGGCCACGACATCGAGGGCGTCGAGACCGCCCTCCGCAACGCCGCCTCCTTCGACGGCCCCATCGTCGTCCACGTCCTCACCGACAAGGGCAAGGGCTATCCGCCCGCCGAGGACGACGACGAGAAGTGCCTCCACGACGCGCCGCCGGTGTTCGACGTTGCGACCGGGCCGCCCCCGTCCGGTCCCACCGGCTACACCCAGGCGTTCTCCGAGACGATGATCGACATCGGCGAGCGCTACCCGCAGGTGGTGGCGATCACCGCCGCCATGCTCGGACCCACCGGACTGCTGCCGTTCCAGGCTCGCTTTCCCGAACGGGTCTTCGACGTCGGCATCGCCGAGCAGCACGCCGCCACCGCCGCGGCGGGCATGGCGATGGCCGGACTACGCCCGGTCGTCGCGGTCTACTCCACCTTCTTCTCGCGCTGCTTCGACCAGGCAAACCTCGACGTGGGTCTGCACAAGTTGCCCGTCGTGTTCGCGCTCGACCGGGCAGGGATCACCGGGCCCGACGGGCCGTCGCACCACGGTGTGCTCGACATGGCGCTGTGCCTGAAGATCCCCGGGATGGCCATCTTCGCCCCGTCGTCGGCGCAGGAACTCAAGGTGATGCTCCACGACGCCCTCGACGTCGAGGGACCGGCCGTCGTCCGCTACCCAAGAGGCGCCGCCCGCCACGTATCCCTCGACGAGGTGGGTTCGGGGCTCAAGGCACGCCGGATCCACGCCGCCTCCGACCAGCCGGAGGTGTGCATCCTCGCGGTCGGCAAGCTCGTGGAAGCGGCCGAAGAAGCCGTCTCCACCCTCGAAGCCGCCGGTGTATCGACCTCATTGTGGGACGTGCGCGTCGTGCGGCCCCTCGACGAAGAGATGCTCGCCGACGCCGCCCTGCACCGGCTGGTCGTAACGGTCGAGGACGGCATCCGCGTGGGCGGGGCGGGCTCGTTCATCGCCGACGCCATCGCGACCCGCGCCAACGGCCAGCCGGCGCCGCCCGTCGTCGTGATGGGGATCCCGGCCGAGTACATCCCCCACGCCGCCAAGCCAGCGAGCATCCACGCGCAACTCGGTCTCGACGCCGACGGCATCGCCTCGGCAGTCCGCTCCGCGCTTCCGTCCGCACGGACCTGAGCGGCGCCCGTCTCGTGAGCCCTCTGTCTCCCGACGACCTCGTTTCAGCGGTGCGCGCCGACGGCGCGGCTATGACGGCCGCCGCCCGGTTGGGACTCGACGCCGAAGTGCCGTCGTGTCCCGGCTGGACGGTCAAGACACTGTTGAACCACACCGGGCGGGTGCACGCGTGGGCAGCGGCGACCGTCGCGGCGGGACAACTGGCGTCGTTCCCGCCGCGGCCCGACGAGGTCACGCCCGAGTGGTTCGAGGAAGGCGTCGCCGAACTGTGCGGCACGTTGCAAGGGGCTGACCCCGACGCCGAGGTCGGGAACCACCTCGGGGCACCGGAACGGGCGATCTTCTGGCACCGCCGGATGGCTAATGAAACCGCCGTCCACCGCTGGGACGCGGAAGCGGCCCACGCCGTCACCACACCTATCGACGCGGGAGTGGCGGTCTGCGGGATCGACGAGATCCTCGACGTCTACATCCCCCGAGCACTCGCCCAGAACCCAGGCGCCGACCTCGGCGGATCACTCCACCTGCACGCCACCGACCTGCACGCCACCGACCTGAACGGCACCGAAACCGGCGCCCGCAACGGCAACACCCACGGCGGCGAGTGGCTGGTGCGAATCGAGGCGGGCCGGGCCACGGTGACGCGTCAACACGAGAAGGGTGACCTCGCAATACGCGGCACCGCGTCCGACCTCCTCCTCCTTCTGTGGGGACGGCTCGACGCGACCGAGGGGCCGTTCGAGACATTTGGCGACGCAGCCGTGCTCGACCGCTGGCGCGCCCTCTCGCTGACGAGTTGAGCCGGAGCCGATGAGGGTCGGGTTCCTCGGCGCAGGCCTGATCGCCACGTACCACTCCAAGTCGCTCCGGCGGAGCGGCGAGGAGGTCATCTGGGCCGGCGTGTACGACCCGGATCAGCAACGGGCCGAGGCCTTCGCCCAGGCGAGTGGAGCGGTGGTCTGCAACAGCGAGGACGAAGTGCTCGACACGTGCGACGCCGTCTACGTGTGCACGTGGACTTCGGAACATCGCCGCCTGGTCGAAGCGGCCGCCTCCCGCGGACTCGCCGTGTTCTCGGAGAAACCTCTGGCGACCTCGCTCGACGACGCCCGAGCCATGGCCGCCTGTGTCACCGCCGCTCGCGTCGTGAACCAGGTCGGTCTCGTCCTACGCAGGAGCCCGGCGTTCACGATGCTGCGCGAGATAGCCCACGACCCTGCCAGCGGACGCGTCATGAGCGTCGTGTTCCGCGACGACCAGTACATCCCGACCCAGGGTGCCTATGGCTCGACTTGGCGCGGCGACGTTGCCCTCGCTGGGGCCGGAACGCTGCTCGAACATTCGATCCACGACGTCGATCTGCTCGAGTGGGTGATCGGCCCGATCGCCTCGGTCACGGGCCGTTCGGCCGGCTTCCACGGGATCCCGGGTATAGAGGACGTCGCGGTGGCCACCATGGACTTCTCGTCGGGCGCCATCGGCTCGCTCACGTCGGTGTGGCACGACAACCTCGCCCGTCCCAGCCTGCGACGGGTCGAAGTGTTCTGCGAGCGGACGTGGGCGGCAGTGGAGGGCGACTGGTTCGGGCCGGTGGCCTGGACCCGGTCCGACGGAACCACGGGGCGCCTCGAAGGCGACGACCTCCTCGACGCCGCAGGGCGGGTTCGTGACGAAGACCTCAACCCTGATGGTGCCTTCGTCCGCGCAGCTCGCGACGGCGGCGGCGCGTTCCCTGACTTCGCCGTCGCGGTTCGGGCCCATGAGATCGCGGATGCCATCTATCGCTCTGCCGGTGCCGGCGGCGCACCAGTGCCGACTCCGTAGCTACGGGATGACTTCTCGCATCCGGAGTCTCTTGCCGAAGGTGCTCGTGGTGCTCCTCGCCCTGGCGGCCTGCTCGCCTGCGGACGAAACAACGACACCAGCGTCTACCGCGCCCACCTCTACGACTACGCAGCCCACCACGACTACGACTACGACCGTCCCGGAGCCACCGATTCTCTTCGCGGTCGGCGACATTGCGTCGTGCCGCTCCGACGGCGACGAAGCCACCGCCGCCCTGCTCGACGAGTCCGACGCCCCGATCGCAACCCTCGGCGACAACGTCTATGAGCGCGGCACTCACGACGAGTTCGCCGAGTGCTTCGAGCCGAGCTGGGGCCGCCACAAGGACCGGATCCGCCCCGCGCCGGGCAACCACGACTATGGCGTGCGCGACGCGGCCGGCTACTACGACTACTTCGGCGACGCCGCCGGGCCGAGGGGAGAGGGATGGTACAGCTACGACCTCGGCAGCTGGCACGTCATCGCCCTCAACTCGGTCTGCTCGGTGGTCGGCTGCGAGGCCGGCTCGGCTCAGGAGCAATGGCTCCGTGCCGACCTCGCCGCCCACGCCGGCGCGGACTGCACGCTGGCGTACTGGCACCACCCCCGCTTCAGCTCCGGGCTGCACGGCAGCGATGAATCCATGCACGATCTCGTACAGGCCCTCTATGAGCACGGGGCCGACGTCGTGCTCGCCGGCCACGACCACCACTACGAGCGGTTCGCTCCCCTCGATCCGTCCGGAGCCCCCGACCCCGAAGGCGGCATCCGCCACTTCGTCGCGGGAACGGGCGGCAACCGCACCTATCCGATCGGCCCTGCCCTGGAGGGCAGCGAAGCTCGCTTCACGAACGGGTACGGACTCCTCCGGCTCGAGCTCCGTGAACGCTCCTACAGCTGGGAGTACATAGGAGTTCCCGGCGTAGAATTCACCGACACCGGCACCGGCACCTGCCGCTGAGGGAGCGGTCCAGAGTCGGCAACTGCAGGTAGCGGACGGTTATCGCCTCAAGTTGGGAGCGGGGTAGTGTCCGACGGATGGCGAGACTCGAGGAGCGTGGGGAGGAGCCACCGCCCCAGGACGAGGAATGGGCCCCGGTCCCACCCGTCAATCCAAGCGATCGCACCGCGACCTTCGAAGCACTGCGCAACACCACTTACCGGCTTCTGTGGCTCGGCAGCGTGCTCTCCTTCCTCGCCATCCAGATGCAGTTCATCGCGCGGGGATGGCTCGCCTTCGACCTGACAGGCACCAACAAAGGCCTCGGCGCCGTGTACCTGTCGTTCGGCGTGCCGATGCTCCTCTTTACCCCGTGGGGCGGGGTAGCCGCCGACCGCCTGTCGAAGCGGCGAGTCCTCCTCACCGCGCAATGCACCCTCGCGGCGGGGTCGGCGTTCATCGGGGTCGCGATCGCGACCGACATCATCGCCTACTGGATGTTGCTCGCCTCGGCAGTCGTGCAGGGAACGGCGTTCTCCTTCCTCGGCCCGACGCGCATGGCCTTCACGGGCGAGATCGTCGGACGCGACATCCTCCCCAACGCCATCGTGCTCCAACAGATGAGCATGAACAGCACCCGAATCTTCGGCCCCTCGGTCGCGGGCGTGCTGATCGGCATCGCGTTCGTCGGCGTCGGCGGCGTCTACTTCATCTGCGCCGGCTTCCTCGCGGGCGCCGCCGCCACCACCTTCTTCCTCCCGCCCGGCCGCGGCGACCCCGATCGGGAGATACGAACACCGCTTGCGGAGCTCCGCGATGGCCTCAGCTACGTACGTAGCCAGCCGATCGTGCTGATGCTGATCCTCACCTCGTTCGCCGTCGTGATGGTGGCCTTCCCCTACATCGCCTTCCTCCCCGCCCTCGCATCCGATGTCTTCGGCGTGGGGCCGAGCGGCTACGGACTTCTCTCCGGCGCGAGCGCGATCGGAGCCGTTGGCGCGACCTTCTTCATCGCGAGTCGCGCGTCCGGCCCCGGCGCGTGGCGCATCCAGACCACCGCGGGCCTCTTCTTCGGCGTCGGGGTGGCCGCCCTGGCGATCACGCCGACCTTCCCGATGGCGCTCCTCGTGATCGTCCTGGCCGGCGGCGCCGCCTCCGGCTTCCAGTCGCTCAACAACGCACTTGCCCTCCGCCACGCCGACCTCGGCTACCACGGACGAATCCAGTCGCTGATGATGTTGAGCTTCAGCGGTTTCGGAATGGCGGCCCTTCCACTGGGAGCGGTGGCGGACGCGGTCGGACTGCGCACCACCATGTTCGCCATGGGCATAGTCACCATCGGCACGATGACGGTGTACTCCTTCGCCCGCCGCCGCGTGCTCGCGAGGGTGCCGGTCACCACCTGATGCCTACAAGGGAAACACCAAGACTGCCGGACGTGTGGAGCCGGTCGGATCGCCTCGTACCGAGGCGCGTCGTCCAGCCGATGCTGCGCTACGCCGAGGCCGAGACCGCGGCAGGGCTGGTCATGCTCGCCGGCGCGGTCGCTGCCCTGATCTGGGCCAACTCACCATGGCACGCCGCGTACGAACGACTCTGGGATACCCACCTCTCCCTCTCACTGGGCGACGTACTCCACCTCGACCACTTGACCCTGCGCGACTGGGTCAACGACCTGCTGATGGCGTTGTTCTTCTTCGTCGTCGCCCTCGAGATCAAACGGGAACTCGTGCGGGGCGAACTGCGGGATCCCCGTGCTGCCGCCCTGCCGGTGCTCGCGGCGCTCGGTGGGATGATCCTCCCGGCCACCATCTACATCACCCTCAACGCCGGCGGCGTGGGCTCACGCGGTTGGGGCATCCCGATGGCGACCGACATCGCCTTCGCCCTCGGCGTGCTCAGCCTCGTGAGCCGCGTGCCCTCGGGTGTGAAGCTCTTCCTGCTCACGCTCGCGATCGTCGACGACCTGGCGGCCATCGTCGTGATCGCCGTCTTCTACACCGCCGACCTCTCGCTGGGCTGGCTGGCCGTGGCGGTCGTGACCATCGCGGGTGCGTTCGTGCTGCAACGCATCGACGTCCGCGCGCTCGCGCCCTACGTCGTGCTGGCCGCACTCTGTTGGCTCGCGGTGCTCGAGTCCGGGGTGCATGCGACGATCGCCGGCGTCGCCTTCGGCCTCCTGACTCCGGCCACCGCCTTCTTCGGCCGCGCGCTGTTCCCCACCGTCACCCGCGAGCTGCTCGACCGCATCGAGTTGCGCGCCAACGGCGACGACGCCTACGAGGAGGAGGAGAGCGAGTCGGCCCTCCGCGACATCGCCCGGTTCGCAACCGAAGTCGAAGCGCCTCTCGACCGGCTGGAACACCGCCTCGTCCCCTGGGCCAGCTACGGCGTCGTGCCTCTGTTCGCCTTCGCCAACGCGGGCGTCCGCCTGTCGGGCGACACCGTCGCCGAGGCGGCGAGCAGCCCGGTCACGATCGGTATCGTGCTCGGACTGGTTGTAGGCAAGACCCTCGGCGTCTTCAGCTTCACGTGGCTCGCCGCCAAGGCCCGCATCGGGCGGCTGCCGGCCGAGACATCCTTCAGCCATGTGTTCGGCGTCGCCATCATCGCCGGCATCGGCTTCACGGTTGCCCTGTTCATCGCCAACCTCTCCTTCGCTAACCCCGCGTTGACCGACCTCGCGAAGATCGGGATCCTCGCTGGCAGCCTCATCGCGGGCGTGCTCGGCTACACCGTGTTGCGCGTAGCCACCCGTCCTGGCTAGGCAGGCGGGCGTGACGATACGAGACAAGGCCTTCGTCGCCGGGATCTACGAGCACCCCCGGCGTGAGATTCCCGACCGCACGGTCCCGCAGATCCACGCCGAGGTCGCCCTCGGCGCGGTGGCCGACGCCGGTCTGACGCTCGACGATGTCGATGCCTACCTGTGCGCAGGTGATGCTCCCGGCTTCGGCCCGTTATCGATGGCCGACTATCTCGGCCTGGACTGTCGCTACATCGACTCCACCGAGATAGGCGGGTCGTCGTATGTCGCGCATGTGGGCCACGCCGCCGCGGCTATCGCCGCCGGCAAGTGTCAGGTAGCGCTGATCACCCTCGCCGGCAAGCCGCGCACCCCCGAACGGGGCGGCGGCGGCCGGGGCGGCGGGGGCGGTGGCGCGCCGGAGGCGTCGTATGAGGGGCTCTGGGGAATCCCGGGCGCGGTGGGCGGCTATGCCCTCTGCGCAACCCGCCACATGCACGAATACGGCACCACCAGTGAGCAGCTCGCCCAGATCAAGGTGGCCGCGTCACAACACGCGCAGCACAACCCCGACGCGCTGTTCCCCTACACGGTGACGGTCGAGGAAGTCCTCGAGTCGCCGATGATCTGCTCACCCCTGCACCGCCTCGACTGCTGCGTCGTCACCGACGGCGGCGGGGCGCTCGTCGTGGTGAGCCCCGAGGTGGCGCGTGACCTCGGCCGCACCCAGGCAAAGGTGCTCGGCCATGGCGAGGCGCCCAAGCACGCCATGAACGGCAAGCTCGACCTCACCCATACCGGCGCGGTGTGGTCGGGTCCCAAAGCCTTCGAGGAGGCCGGTGTGAGCCACGGCGACATCGACTACGCCTCCATCTATGACAGCTTCACGATCACCGTGCTCGAGACGATCGAAGACCTCGGCTTCTGCGAGAAGGGCAAGGGCGGGAGCTTCGTGATGGACGGCGCCCTCGTCGCGCCCGACGGCGTGCTGCCGTTCAACACCGACGGCGGCGGACTGTGCAACAACCACCCCGCCAACCGGGGCGGCATCACCAAGGTGATCGAGGCCGTCCGCCAGCTCCGAGGCGAAGCCAACGCGCCAGTACAAGTACCCGACTGCAACGTCGCGCTCGTGCACGGGACGGGCGGCTCACTTGGAACCCGCAGTGGCGCCGCCACCCTGATCCTCGGAAGGGAGGACGCATGACGCTCCCCAACATGGCTCCGCCGGTCGACCTGGAGAGCAAGCCTTTCTGGGACGCCACCGCCGAAGGCAAGCTGATGCTCAAGCGCTGCGACGACTGCAGCTCGGTCATCTGGTACCCGCGGATGGTCTGTCCCGAGTGTCACAGCACGAACACCTCGTGGTTCCAGGCTTCCGGGCAGGGCACCGTGTACACCTATACGGTCAGCCACCGCGGCCGGGGACCGTGGGGGCGGGTAGGTCCTTACGTGATCGCCTACGTGCAGCTCGACGAGGGCCCCCGCATGATGACCAACATCGTCGATTGCGACCCGGAGTCGGTCGAGTGTGGCGTGCCGGTCGAGGTCGTCTTCCATGACACGGGCGAAGGCAGCGCCATCCCCCGTTTCCGCCCCCGCGCTTGAGGCGGTAGCGAACAAGTCTGACGGTCACTGCCTCAAGTCGGGTCCTTCGGCAAGTTCGTCGATCGTGTCGATCCGGATGCGCGCCGTGCCGCGCTCGTGGTACGTCGCCCGGCCCACGAGGTGGGCGCCGACGGGAATCGTGAGGTAGATGAGCGCGACGACGAGCACGAGCTTGGCCGACGTCGCGGCGTCGAAGCGCGGCACCGCGCCGAGCGTAACGAGGAACACTCCGAGGGTCGTGGCCTTCGTGCCGGCGTGCATACGCGAGAACACGTCGTCGAATTTCAGGACGCCCGCGGCCGCGAGCAGTGACCACACCGCTCCCGCGATCAGGAATCCGCCGCTTATCGTCTCGACCATCTCAGGCCCCTCTCCGCTCGATGAACCGAGCCGCGACACCGGTGCCGATGAAGCCCAGCAACCCCATGACCACCGCGATGTCGATGAAGGCCGTCCTGCCGGTGCGGACGGCATCGACCACGAGAAGGCTGACAACGATCACCAGGAGCCCGTCGAGCGCGACGATCCGGTCGGCTACCGACGGCCCGATGATCACCCGCACGGTGATCGCGAGGCCGGCGACGGCCAGCATGGTCAGTGCGATGGTGGGCATCAGTGATCCTCCGTGGACGGTTCGCCGTTCCCGGCAGCGGTGCGGTCGTTGGGGACGTCCTGGCCGAGCGCACGCCCCGCATACTGGCGAAGCGTTCGGATGTCCCGCCGCGCCCGTTCGGGATCGTGGAGATGCAGCACGTGGACGTAGAGCACCGCCGGGTCGCCTCGGGCCTCGAGGGTGACCGTGCCGGGCGTGAGGGTGATGGCGTTGGCGACGAGGGTCACGAGCAGATCCGACGAGTGCCCCAACGGGATGGCGATGATGCCCGACTTGGTGTAGTCGCGCGGCGTCACGATCTCCCGTGCCAGCATCACGTTGGCCTCCAGGAGCTTCCAGTGGAAGTAGAGGAAGAAGCGCAGAAGGTGATACGGGCGCACCGCCCGACCCGAGGGCTCCCCCTGCACGCCCGGGAAGACGGAGGTCACCACGGTCGCCGCCGCCAAGCCGCTCAGCACGTTGGCGACGGTCACGTCGCGCCAGAGCACGAGCCACAGAAGCGTGAGCCACACCACGAGAGTGAGCCGGCGGGAGTTCACCGCTCCAACACCTTGTCGACGTAGACCGACCGGTCGAGCAGGTCGGATGCCGCTCGGCCTGTGAGCCGGTGGATCGGCCCCGCGAAGGCCGCGAACAGCAGACTCAACACCGCGAGAGCCGCGGTGGGTGCGACCATGAGGCGCGGCACGCCTCCTGTCAGACGGTCCCGACCCGGCGCCCCGATGGTGGCCGTCATTCCGTCGTCAGGTTCGTGGTACGCCTCCCCAAGGAACGCGTTGTTCCAGATCTTGGTCATCGAGAACAGCGTCATGAAGCTCACGAGGAGGCTTACGCCAACCACGGTGTACTGGCCACCGGCGAACCCGGCCTGCACCAAGGCCAGCTTGGCGACGAAGCCCGAGAACGGGGGCACACCCGCCAGGCTGAGCGCCGGGAGGATGAAGAGCAGTCCGAGGATGGGCGCGGCGCGCGCCAGGCCGCTGATGCGGTCGAGCTGGCCGGTACCGGCACCTTCCTCGACGAGGCCGCCGGTGAGGAACAGCGTGGTCTTCACGATGATGTGGTGGACGATGTAGAGGATGGCGCCGGCGACGCCCGCGACGGTGAACAGCCCGAGCCCCATCACCATGTAGCCGATCTGGCTGACGATGTGGAACGAGAGGATTCGCTTGATCTCGTTGTGGGCGATCGCGCCCAGCACGCCCACGACCATCGTCGCCCCCGCGATCGCGAGCAAGAGGGTGTCGGGATGCGAGTCCGGCGGCAGGAAGAGCGTCTGGGTCCGGATGATCGCGTAGATGCCCACCTTGGTGAGCAGCCCGGCGAACACGGCGGTGATCGCCGTCGGCGCAGTGGGATAGCTGTCGGGCAGCCAGAAGAACAACGGGAAGATGGCCGCCTTGATGCCGAACACTGCGAGCAGCAGCAGCACGAGCCCTTGACGCAGCTCGGCCGGCAAAAGGTCGAGCTGCCCGGCCAGGTGGGCCATGTTCACGGTGCCCGTGCTGGCGTATACGAAGGCGATCGCCGTGATGAAGAGGACTGACGCGAGCAGGCTGATCACGACGTAGGTCATGCCGGCCCGAACCTGGTCACCCCGGCCTCCAAGGGTGAGCAACACGTAGCTGGCGGTCAGCATCACTTCGAACGAGACGAAGAGGTTGAAGAGGTCGCCGGTGAGGAAGGAGGCGGCGACGCCGGCTGACAGGACGAGGTATACGGGATGGAATCCCACATGGCGTTGCTCAGTGCCGCCCTGTCCGACGGCGTAGACGAGGACCGACAGGAGGGTGACCTCGGCGATCAACAGCATGACGGCCGCGAAGCGGTCGACGGCGAGCGTGATGCCGAAGGGCGCTTCCCAGCCGCCTGCCTGGACAACGGTCATGCCGTCGCGGTCGACGGACAGCAGGAGAGCGACGGCACACCCGAGCGTGACCACCAAGGTGACGATGCCGATCAGCCGCTGTAGGCTTCGGCGGCCGGCGACGATCGAAAGTGCTGCGGCCGCCAGCGGCGCGGCGATGGGCGCGGCCACCAGTGCCCTCACGACGAGCCGTCCTCGTCGCCGTCGAGTTGGGCCTCAGAGACCGCGGCCTGGATGTCCGTTGACTCCCGCCCGACTTCCTTCCGGGACGCCACGAGACGGTCCTCGAGGTCGTCCTGGACCTCGTCGTCGCGCGTCAGCAGCCAGCTGCGGTACGCCATCGAAAGGAGGAAGCTCGTGGTGCCGAAGGTGATAACGATCGCGGTGAGCACGAATGCCTGGGGCAGCGGGTCGAGCATCTTCGCCGGGGCGGTCTGATCCACGAAGGTCGGGGCGCCGCGGCCTCCCGCGGCGAGCAGCACCAGGAGGTTGCCTCCATGGGCGAGGAGGGCGAGTCCGATGATGATCCGGCTGAGCTGGCGCTGCAGCAGTAGATAGGAACCACACCCGAACAGGCACGCGGCGGCGGCGGCAAGCACCACTGTCATCGACGGGCCTCCCCGGGTTCGGCTTCCTCGCCGAAGGCCTCGAAGACCATGAAGATCAGCCCGACGACGATCGCATACACGCCGGTGTCGAACGCGAGCGTGGTGCTCGCCTTGATGTCACCGATCGGTGCGTGCACCGTGACGGTGGCCGCCTCGAGCAGGGACCCGTCGAACGCGAGCGGTGCGAGTGCAGTTGCCGTGGACAGCACCAGTCCGCCTCCCAGGATCGTCCAGGGTGCGAGACGCGATATCCGGCGTACGTCGTCGATTCCCCCGACCACGTAGTAGACCGCGACGCCCGCTGCGCACACGAGGCCGCCGACGAAGCCGCCACCCGGCTGGTTGTGGCCGGCGAAGAGCAGATACAGAGACAGCATCAGCGTGGAGTGGAAGATGAGCCGTGCGAGCGTGTTGGCGATGATCGAGCGCTTCATCGTTCGCTCTCCTCCCGGGCCGGACGCCGGCCAGCTCGCGCCAACGCCGCAACACCGACGCCGGCGACGACGAGAACGCTGATCTCGCCGAGAGTGTCCAGCCCGCGGAAGTCGACGAGCACCACGTTCACCACGTTGCGTCCCCCCGCTTCCGGGTAAGCCCGCTCGATCACCCCCGTCGCCACCTCGCTCGGTACGCGGTGGCCCGCGCTGACGAGCGCGAACAGGAACGCCGCGGCGGCTACGACGGCTGCGATGCCGATGCGCAGCCCGACGCGCAGTCCCCCCGGAACGGGCTCGAAGCGGCTCGGCAGATGGCGCAGAACGAGCATGAAGACGACGATGAACAGCGTCTCGATCGCGAACTGGGTGAGGGCGAGGTCCGGCGCGCCCTGCACCACGAAGATGAGCGCCATGCCGTACCCGACCGCGCCGAGCACGACGACCGCTGCGAAGCGGCGACGGAGCGTCGCTGCCGCGAACGCGGCGGAGATCACCAGCGCCGCGACGCCCGCCTGCGCGGGGGTGTCAGCGAGCGGTGGCGCGCCGGGCCACACGTCGCCCGTCACGAGTCCACCGGCCGCGAAAGCAACTGCAGTGAGGAGGATCACGCCGACGTACACCGGCAGCGACCCGTTCTGAACTACGCCCGTGGTCCGCCTCGCGACGACGTTGAGGCCGTGGACGGCAGCCGCGAACCCGTCGTCTCCACTGAAGCCGGGTGCCAGCCTCGCCTGCCAGCGACCGACGCGATCACGCAGAGCGAAGACGACCCCGCCCAAGGCGATCGTGACGGCGGAGGCCAGGAGCGGTAGTTCGACGCCGTGCCAGAGCGCCAGCTTCACCTCCTCCACCCGCGGGTCGAGGTCGAAGGCCGCCTGGGCGACGAGCGTTCCGGCCATTCGGCCCGGCGCGAGGCCGGCGAGCACGGTGAGGCCCGCGAGGAACACCGGGGGTGCGACGAACCAGGCGGAAGGCGCCTCGGGCGTCGCCTCGCCGGCGCGGGGAGACGCCAGGATCGGCATGGCGAGGCGGGCGGTGTAGGCAATCGTGAGGACCGAGCCAGCAACGAGCCCCACTAGCACGGCCGCTCCCCACGCCCCCTCGTGCGCGAACGCCTCGAAGGCCGACTCCTTGGCGACGAACCCGAACAGCGGCGGGAGCCCGGCCATGGAGGCCGCTGCAACGACGGTCACCCCCTTCACTACTGCCCATCCGTCGCCGAAGCCGGGGAGCTCGCGCCGGTCACGGGTGCCGGCTTGGTGGTCGACGATCCCGACGACGAGGAAGAGGGCGCCCTTGAAGAGCGCGTGGGCGAGCAACAACGTGGCCCCCGCGACGGTCGCTTCCGGCCGGCCGGCGCCGAAGAGGACCAGCAGGAAACCGAGCTGGCTCACCGTGCCGAGAGCGAGCAGGCGCTTCAGGTCGTGCTGGCGGAGGGCGCGCAATCCTCCCGCGATCATCGTGACGAGGCCAATGGTCACTACCGCCGGCCGCCAGCCCCCGGTCAGCGCGAAGACGGGCGCGAGCCGGGCCGCCACGTAGATCCCCGCCTTCACCATCGTCGCCGAGTGGAGGTAGGCGCTGATCGGCGTGGGCGCCACCATCGCCTCCGGCAGCCACGAGTGGGCGGGGTACTGGGCCGACTTCGTGATCACACCGACGAGGACGAGCATCAGCCCGGCCGACGCGACGTTGCCGGAGGGACCAGCTTCGAGGATGCCGTGGAGCGAATAGCTCCCTGCTGCCTGGCCGAGCAGTGTCAGACCGGCCAGCAGGGCCAGCCCGCCCAGCCCGGTGACGAGGAGGGCGTGCAACGCGCCGGCGCGCGCCGCCGGATTGGTGTGGTCCGAGCCGATCAGAAGCCACGAGGTGATCGATGTGAGCTCCCAGCACAGGTAAAGGAAGAAGACGTTGTCGGCGACGACCACGCCGAGCATGGACCCCGCGAACCAGACGAGCAGGCCGGCGATCCGGGCCGCCCGCTCGCTCGGGACGAAGTAGGAGTGCGCGTAGGCCATCACCGCCACGCCGACGCCCGCCACGACCAGGGCCATCAGGAATCCGAACCCGTCCATCCGCAGGTCGACCCCGAGGTTGAGGGTCCCGACCCAGGTGAGACGCTCCACTGCCGGTCGCCCGTCGAGGATGCCCGAGCTCTCTGACGCGGCGTAGAGGAGAACGGCCAGCATCGGGACGGCGCCGGCAAGAAAGGCGACGCGCCGCACGCGCCTCGCGCCGAGGATGACCACGAGCCCGACCGCGGCGTGACCGATCAGGAGCGCGGTCAACGAAGAAGCCGAGCCGAGGGTGCAGGTTGGTCAGCCGCGGCAGGCACAACAGCAGTGGCGTTCAGCAAACACCCTCCTGGGACGGCAAGGATCACGGGTCTGCCGACCAGGCTTCCCGGCACGCCAACAGGAGGCTAGCGCGGGCTGATCTGGGGGTTGATCAGACCTGCGCAGTGGTGGACTCGCGCAACTGCTTCAGGCTGGACGAGATCAGGCGGGAGATGTGCATCTGCGACAGCCCCACCATGTCCGCGATCTCAGACTGGGTCAGCCCTTCGGCGAACCGGAGCTGCAGGATCCGCTGCTCGCGGTCGGGCAACAGGGCGAGAAGATCGCCTAGCACGGCTCGATCCTCCACCGTGTTGTAGCCGGCGTCCGGCGCGCCGAGACGTGCCCCGGGGCTCCGTTCGTCCTCATCGTCGCGGGCCGAGTCGAGCGATGCAGCGTGCAAGTTGCTGCCGGCTTCCATCGCTTCGATGACCTGTTCGGCATTGGCACCGATCTCTTGGGCGACCTCCTCGGTCGTCGGAGACCGTTGGAGTTCCTTCGAGAGGTGGTCGAGGGCGCCCTTCGCCTCGAGGTACCGCTCCTGCACCGATCGGGGCGTCCGGATGGTCCAGGCTCGATCGCGGAAGTGCCGCTTGAGCTCACCGGAGATGGTGGCGTTGGCGTAGGTGGAGAACTTCACGCCCCGTGTCGGGTCGAACCGGTCGACCGCCTTCACGAGTGCCATGTCCGCGACCTGCACCAGGTCGTCAAGTGACTCACCGCGGTTGGCGAAGCGGCGGGCGATGCTTCGAGCCAACCCCATGTGGCTCCGCACCAACCGGTCGCGGACAGCGGAGTCCTTCGTCTCGAAGTAGGCCTGCTGGAGTTGGTCGACATTCATAGCCATATCCACCGTCACACCAGCGCGTGTAACCGATCGCGAGGTGTTCAAACATCCCTGACTGGCGTTCTGCCCAGAAAGCGCGCATTTGTCACCCTGGGTGCCCGCCTGGGGGTGCACGGTGCTCAATCCACGACATCGGGTAGGGCGCGGGTGTGTTCAGCCACTCGTTTCGTGCCGGGCGGATCGCCGGCGTCGAGATCAAAATCGACGCCTCGTGGGTGATCATCGCCCTCCTCATCGGCTACAGCTTCTACGCGCGGCTCCGCGTCCTTCATGACGAGCTCGCTGTGGGCGCCACCGCCGCGCTGGCGTTTGCCTCCGCGACGGTGTTCTTCGGCTCGGTGCTGCTTCACGAGCTCGCCCACGCGGTTATGGCGCGCCTCCGCGGGATTCCCGTGAAGGGCATCACCCTGTTCCTCTTTGGCGGTGCAACCGAGGCCCAGGTCGAGAGCAAGGAACCCAAAGACGAGTTTCTGATCACGATCGTGGGACCTCTCACGAGCTTGGCGCTGGGTGCGGTCCTCGGTGTCGCGAGCCTCCTGGGATCTCCGCAGGGCCCGGTGGGCGGGACGATCGGGTACCTCGCCTGGATAAACGTGGCCCTCGCTGTCTTCAATCTCCTGCCGGGCTTGCCGCTCGACGGCGGCCGCCTCCTTCGATCGGTCACTTGGGCGTCGACCGGCGACCTCAACCGGGCGACGACCATCGCCGCCCGCGCCGGTCAGATCCTCGGCTACGGCGTCGTTGCCCTTGGAGTCGTCGCACTGCTCGGCGGAGGGATCGGCGGGCTGTGGTTCATCTTCATCGGGTGGTTCCTCGCCCAGGCAGCCCAGGCTTCCCGCCTCGAGCTCCAGGTGCGGCACCTCCTCCGCGGCGTCCGCGCCGGCGATGTGATGTCGGGCCGCCTGATCGCCATCCCAGGTGACATCACGATCGAAGACGCGGTCCAGGGGTTCTTCCTCCGTTATGACCACAGCGCCTTTCCCGTCGAACTCGACGGCGAGACGGTGGGGCTGTTGACGATGCGAGCCGTGCGACGCCTCCCGCCTGAGGAGCGCAGGGACCGACGCGTTGACGACTGCATGCGGCCGCTCGAAGGCCTCAGCGCCGTAACGGTCGACACGCCCCTCGACGACGTCATCCGCCGGTTCGAGGAAGAGGATCTCCACCGGGTGCTCGTGCGCGAGAACGGCCACGTCGCAGGCATCGTGACCCCCCACGACGTGTCGCGGTGGCTCCGCCGGTCCCAAGAACTGACCCCGGCCAAACTGACCGCTATCGAGGAGGACGAACCTTCGTGACTGACCTCACCCCCACCGACCCCGAGGACGCCGGAGTCGAGGAGAAGACACCAGAGCAGCTAACCGCCATCGAAGCGTCACGCACCCTCGCCGACGCGTCGCGGTCGACGCTTTGCGACGCCGGCTTCGACGACGACCAGATCGACGCGTGGGCCGACACGTTCATCGCCGAGTTCGGCTCGGGCGATGTCGACACGTTCGTCAACTGGATCCGCCGGCAGGAGTCCCGAACTTGAGGCAATAACAGTCGGATTCCGACTGTTATCGCCTCAAGTTCGCCAGCTGCATGACCTCGGCCAGGTGCAGAGCGGTCCGGCCGGTGCCGGACGCGGCGATCTGGGTCTTGCACGAAAAGCCGTCGGTCACGATCAAGGTCTCCTCGGCTGCATCCCGCACGGCTGGTAGCAGGGCTTCTTCGCCGCACGCCATCGAGATGTCGTAGTGACCGGGCTCGAATCCCCACGATCCCGCCAGGCCGCAACAGCCGCCTGTGACCGTTTCCACGTCGAAGCCCATCTTCTCCAGCACTCTGGTCTGCGGGGCCATCCCATCGGTCGCCTTCTGGTGGCAGTGACCCCATAGCAGGGCTTTGCCCGTCATCGCCGGCGGCTCGATGTCGTGGCGCTCGAAGAACTCGCCGAAGTGGCACGCCTGGTCCGCCAGCCGCCGGCCGTCGTCGTCATGCGGCAGGAGCTTCGGCAGCTCGTCCTTGAAGGTCGCCAGGCAGCTCGGCTCGATGCCGACCACGGGCACGCCGGCACGCAGGTGTTCGCGCACCGTGTCGACGGAGCGCCGCAGATACCGCTGGGCCATGTTGAGGAAGCCGTAGTCGTACAGAGGACGCCCGCAGCACACGTGCCCCGCAGGCATGACCACGTTCCAGCCGGCCGCCTCGATCGCCTCTACAGCCGCCTTCCCTACCTCCGCGGTGAAGTAGTTGTTGAACGTGTCGGGCCAGACGACGACCCTGGGGCCCTCGACGTTGCGCGGCGGGCGTGAGTGGAACCAGGACTGAAGTGTCTGGGGAGCAAAGGTCGGGATCGAACGCTCGGGCGTGACTCCAGCCGCGAACTTGAGTGCGGACGCGAACGGCCGCGTGCCGCCGAGGTAGTTGACGACCCGCGGCATCTTGGAACCGAGCCGCGCGGCCTTGTCGATCAGCCCGATCGCGTAGGCATGTCGGGGCCGGAGGCGCCGCTTCCAGTGGTGATGAAGAAACTCGGCCTTGTAGGTGGGCATGTCGACGTTCACCGGACAGTCGTTGGTGCAGC
>CAZWDB010000016.1:0-54358 GCA_964632885.1 uncultured Acidimicrobiales bacterium
GAGGAGTGGCGGAACCGGACGACGGCGGCGTTCCAGGACCACGTCGCGTTTGAGCTCCTAGCCGCTGAGGTGGTTGGCGTGGGAGACCTCCCTCGCATCGATGATCGTCATGCGATCACAAGCGCGCTCGATCAGGCGGGGGCGACCGATGTGATCCGCACTCTCGACGACGGTCTCGACACGCAGCTTGGTCGATCGTTCCCGAGCGGTCGTGATCTCTCCGGCGGCCAGTGGCAGAAGCTCGCGCTCGGTCGCGGCATGATGCGCGACGAGCCGTTGCTCGTCGTGCTTGACGAGCCGACGGCGAGTCTCGATGCCGAGACAGAGCACGCGCTGTTCGAGCACTTCATCGACGCAGCTCGGCGCACCCGCGGCACCACGGGCGGGATCACGGTGATCGTGTCGCACCGCTTCTCGAACGCTCGCGCGGCGGACCTGATCATCGTGCTCTTCGACGGCCGGGCTGTCGAGGTCGGGAGCCATCGGGAACTGATGGAAGCCGATGGCACCTACGCGGAGCTCTTCCGTCTGCAGGCACGGGGGTATGCCACATGACTGCTGGATCGCAGCTCCGGACGAGTCGCTGCGGAAGGCGATCGACCAAGACGGACGCGTTCGGGAGTCGCCCGTGGGGTGCCGGGCGACGACCGCCCGGACGTACGCCCGACTCGAGCTACGCCATCGAACCGTATTCTCGATCGGTGTGATGATGCTGAGCATCGGCCTCCTGCGCCACTGCCTGACTTCCTCAGCATGCCAGGACGTCGACTACGTGATGGCGGACATGGCGATGCCGACATCCATGGTCGCCGGCATGGTGCTGACCGTCGCCGATTCGCCGTGGCGGCATGGGGACGCGTCCCGCGCGCGCTCCGGTGGGAGCCAGCATCGAGGCTGAGCAAGACGCGGTTCAACTTGCAAGCGTGGCGCAGCGCTAGGCGGTGACGCGATCGGGTCCAGGCCGATCCGGCTGGCGGGCATCTAGGAGACTGTTGAACACGTTCGAGCGATGTGCACTCGGACGTGGGATTTGATCGGGGCGTCGATCGTGGCGGAGCGGCGAGCCTGTGACGAGAGTGTGATGCCCGTCGTGGCGGCGTTTTCGGTCGTAGAGCCGTGTCTTTTGACAGCCGGCGGCTCATGCCGCGAGGACCCACTTCCCGGCGCGGCGGTCCAGACGAGGACGACGAGACGGCGCGGTTTAATGGCCGCCGTGCGCAGGGACAACCATGCGTCGTTGCGGAGGACACCGCGGTAGCGGTCCCGGCGGTTGCCGCGTGCCACAACCCAGGCGATGGAGCGCTCGACCATCGGGCGCGGCTGGCGATAGGTCTACTGGTGCTCGGCGGTCTCGGCTGGCGGCGGGCCGCGGCGAGTTCGACGTCATAGGCGTTGAGGTGCAAAGAGCGTCCGCCGCGGGCGGTAGTGCATCGTTTCGTGTAGGCGACAGCCGCGGCAGCGTGTCGCGAAGATGGCGTTGAGCTTGCGCGTGAGCCGGACGGTCTGATGACCGTCGACGCCTGGCGATCGACAACAAAGTCGTCGCGGGTGAACCCGCCGACCACTGCCGACTGCAGCGGATGGGCTTGACCGTTGGCCGGTGCCCGGCCGCGATGCGCGCAGCTTCCCCGATCCATAGGACGAGTCGCCGTGGACCTCGCCGGCCTCTTCGTCTTCCGCCAATTCCAACGCGACTGCGCCGTCGCCGGTGTTGGCCGCAGTCAGCATGGAGTAGAGCACCAACCCTGTCTCGGGCTCGATGACGATGTGGGCCTTTGTAGCGTTCGCGGTGATTCGACGGGCTCTTTTGGGGCATGGCGAGCCTCGGGATCGACAGTCGAGATGACGCGGTCTGGAGCGACACGGTCAGCGATGCGCCAAGTGCCCGGACGGTCGCCCGGCTCCACCTCCCGGCCAGCGACCAGCGCCAGGAGCCCCACCGCTTTGGCCGCCTCCTCGTTGAGCCCGACACCAGCGAGGGCATCGATGATGGCCCGGGCATCGTTGACCAGAGTAGCGATGAGGTGCCTGTTTAGCCACGGCGTCGTCCCAGGCGCAGATCGGCTTGCCCTCGACTCGTAGTCGTGGCCGGTTACCTCGACGCCGGCCGCTTCGGGAAAAGGCGGCGCACGCGGCGGATGGCAGACATCAACTCTGTAACAGGGTACCGGGTTGCCACCGCATCATCGAGCACCGTCGAGTCCAGGGCGCGACGGTGGCGACGCCGCAGCACGCCGATGAGGTGAATCACCGCCCGCACCGCGTGAAAGGATGCGATCCCGCCGATCGCTCTGACGCAAGCGCGAGCGCCAATTGGTCAGCACCGAATAGTGGCGACCAACCGCGTCGAGGGCGAGGCCGGGGGCCACCTTCCATGCAATGTCGCGCGGAGCGCGTCCGCTGCCTCACGGTCGGACAGCCCCGCAAGGGCCTGCAACACCATCACCGCAGCGACCACATCGGCGGGCACCGACGGGCGGCCCCGCGTCGACGCAAACAGATCAGCGAACAAGTCGTCGGGGCACAACTCGCACTGGTGATCAGCGAGTAACCCGTACACCCGTACGCATCGGTCACCAGATGTCGACACAGCGCGGCCGGTCCGACAACTGGGCTTCCGGACTGCTCTTCCCTTGCACAACACCAGTGTGAAGGAGCCACCCCAACGTCGCGAGTATCAATGGCCTACTTATTCAACCGTCTCCCAGCGAGGGTCCGGTTTTGGTCGTCGCCTACGGATGGACGGTGTCAGAGCCCGTGAACCTTATCCAGGATCGCCGGAACGATCCGTTCGACTGCGCGCGGATCCCCCGCGTAGATACCGGACGTCCGCGGCCAATGCACGACCAGGTCCGTCATCCCCACTTCGGCGGCGCGCTCGGCCAACGCGAGGAAGGCGCCCGCCGACGACAGGGGATCGCCGCACATGGGCGTCGCCAGCATGATCCGATCGACCTCGGCGGTGGAACGTCCCTCCTCGTCGCAAGCGGCCCGGAGCATCGCCGCCTGCGACGTCACCTCGCTAAAGCACTCGTCGATGGTGTGCCCTGCCAACCAGTTGGCGGGCCCTGTCGTTATCCACGCACGGCCATGCCTCGCCGCGAGGGCCATGCCTCGCGGGCCCGAGGCGGCGATCGCGAGCGGCACCCGGGATGGGCGGGCGGTAGGCGGACGCATCCAAACCTGGTTCGCCGTGAAGAACCGTCCGCGATAGTCGACGGTGGAGTCGCGCAGCAAGCGGGCAGTGAGCTCGACGAACTCATCGAAGCGCGCCGCGCGGACCGGCGGCGCGAGCGGGGATCCGCCGAGTGCCTCGGCGTCACCCGCGCTCGCGGCGCCCGAGCCTATGCCGAGGACGAACCGGCCACCAGCGACGTCGTCGACGGTCGTGGCATCCTTCACCGCGAGCACCGGGTGCCGGAAGTTCGGCGACACGACCATTGTCCCGAGCGTGATGCGCTCCGTCACGGCGGCGGCGGGCGACAGGACCGAGAATGCCGAGAACCACGGCGTGTCGGTGACGCGTCGCCACCACACGTGGTCGTACGTCCAAGCCGAGTCGAAACCGAGTTCTTCGGCCGCGCGCCAGCGGTCGATCATCGTCGTCCATGGGACGTCGGGCACGAGCAGAATTCCGAGCTTCATCGGGCTGCCGTCCTCCGGCGCGAGATCGCAGGTACGTGGTTTCCGTAGGTGATCACGCCCATCGCTTCGGCCAGCCGCGCCAGTGCGCGCCGGAGCTGTTCGTCGAGTGAGTCAGCGTCGGGACCCCAACCGTATGCGTATCCCGCGCGACCTGCCTCGCTGAGCGGCACCCTGGCTCGCTGTCCGGGCCCCACCTGCTGGTTCACGACGCGGACGTCGGGGAGGTCCGAGAGGACCGCGGCCGGCGGGACGAAGGCGCGCACAACGCCGTCCGCGACGAGGTAGCGCGACTCTGCGTACGGTGCATCAATCGGCCAGCGACGGCCGCCTAGCGGATCCTCGCCGAGTGCGAGACGAGCCTGCATCTCGTAGATCTGCACGCCGGTGACGCGCACGGTGAGCTCCGGCACGAAGGCGCCTCCGGGGCGGAGCCCAATCTCCACGACGGTCCAGTCGTCGCCATCGATCTTGAACTCGATGTGGGCGATGCCGTCGGTGAGACCGATTGCAGCGACCACGCGCGGCACCTCACGCGCGGCCGTCGCCGTGTCGGGATGATCCGTCGCGTAGGACGCAGCGGTGCACAGGAAGCCAAGAGTCGGCATGTGCTGGCAGTCGGCGACTGATATGAACCTGACGACCCCGTCGGACACGATGGCGTCGACGCACACCTCGCGACCGTCGAGGAACTCCTCGACGACTGCGGTTCTCGAGGGTGAAAGGCTCTGCGCGATCGGCCAGTGCCGGGCTGCGTCGTCGAAGGTCTCCACGCGAAGTGCACCGGATCCGCCAGCGGAGTCCACTGGCTTGATTACCGACGGCCTTTCGGCTTTCGCAAAGTACGCGCGTAGGTCCTCCTCGGAGCGGACCGTCGCCCAGGGTGGGACGCGCATGCCGGCTTCCCGGCACGCAGCACGCTGCAGCGCCTTCGAGCGGCCGATCGACGCGACCGCGGTGCCGATTCCGGGAAGGCCCACCAGCTCGGCGATCCGAGCAACGGTGAGCTGAGAGTCGTCGGCGACGGTAGTGATACCGTCGCATCCCCGGGCGATGCGCGCGATCGCGTCGAGATCGTCTGCACCGTCGCGCGGATCGAGCGCGTGGAACTCCTGGACGAGGTCCTCGTAGCGTTCATGCGAGCAGCCGTCGACGAGCACGATGTCGAGTCCTACCTCACGCCACACGCCGAAGGCCTGGGAGCGCATCGGGCTGGCACCGACCACGAGGAGGCGGGGGCGGATGCTCATCATCTCCTGGTGAGGGCGAGTCGCTTATACCACTCTGCCTCGAGGATCAGCGCGTCGTCACTCGTCGCCTGCGCGATCTCGAACAGGGACTCGAAGATGCCTTCGACGGCGAGCTCCGCCACGAAGTACCGCTTGATCAGGATCGCGAGCACGTCCTTCAAGTTCCAGGTGTCCGCGACGCCTGCGAGCGCGAGCAGCGAGTCGCGCTCCCCAGGTCGCAGCGGTCGGCGGGGGACGATCGCGGTGGCCGGGAACGACGGGGGCCCAACGCTGGCTAGGAGGACATCGGCATCGTCGGCCGCGAAGTCCAGCAGGAGATGGACTCGTGGCGTCGAGGAGAAGTTGGCGATGCTGTGAGGCCGCGTCGCGTCCAGAAACCACACCTCTCCCTGCGCCATCCGGTAGATCGTCTCCTCCTCGGACGCGAACGCGGCGGCATTCGTCAACAGCGGGACGTGGACACGAACGAGATCGCGCTCGAGCTCGACGTAGTCTCGGTGCGGCACGACGACCGTGCCAGGGGCGAGGCGGGTGAGGCGCGCGAACCGCAAGTTCGTCACGTCGAAGTGGGACTCGATCAGCGAGCCCACCGCGGCGAGCCGACGGCCGTGCTCGGTGGGCTGCGCGGCACCTGCGTAGTCGCGGATGAGCACGTCGGAGCCGTCGCCGGTCGCGTTCCAGAGCACGCACGTGCGCCAGGAGCCGCAAACGAACTCGGTATACGAGTCGAGGTAGCCGCTACGCTCCGCCGCCTCGAGGTCCGCGGCGAGTCCAGTGGTGTCGTCCAAGCGTATCGAGCCTATCCGGCGGGACGACGTGACACTGTCGACAGCAGTCATCGGGCGTCTCCCGCGACGGTCAGCCGCCCACGCTCGTCGACGTCCTTCCACTCCTCGACGAAGTCGCGGTTGTTGACGCCCTCCCCGCCGCCGACGAAGCCAGGAAGGAAGACGCGCGGACGGCCGCCGTGGGGGTTGGGGTTGCCGCCGTTCCAGCGCTCGTCGAGGTCGGACCCTTCCAGGACATAGCGGGTGTCCGAGCTGAGCCGGCAGCGGCCGATGGGAGAGTTGTTGTCGAGGCTTCCGTGCACGAGGTGTGGTCCGAAGACGACCACGTCGCCGGGCTCGAAGTCGGTGGTCAGCCAGCGACCACCGAGCTCGCGCTGCAGCCCGAACGGATCATCGCTCAGCCAACCGATCTTGTCGCGGTCGGCGTCGAGGGCGCCGTATGAGGACCGCAGACGCTCGTTGCGGTGCGTGCCCTCGAGGACCATCAGCGCGCCTTCGAGCATCGCCACGGCTCCGAGCGGGATCCACGCCGACCACACACTCCTCGTGCCACGACTGATGTACGGACCGTCGCAGTGGATGCCCGTGAATTCCCCGGGCCGCATCAGCCGGGGCCACCGGAAGTCAAAGCTCCGCGGAGCCCCACGGAGCACATGGCGGAACAGGGCGATCAACTCGGGCGCGTCGACGACGCGGGCGTACGCCAGCCCCGAGCGGATCGTCTCCGTGAACGCAAACAAGTTGACCTTGTCAATGACGCTCCGATCTGAGCGGATGGCGTCCATGACGTCGTGGTCGATGGCGTCGATCTCGTCGACGATCGCGAACGCGTTGAGGATCTCCTGGCGGGCAGCGAGTACGACGGCGCGGGGGAGTAGACCGCGGACGAAGATGTAGCCGTCCTCCTCAACGCGGTCGCGCAGCGCGGTGCCGTCGCGCAGGATGTCTGTTGAGTCCCGGAGCGGCCCGAAACTGGCGTCGTCGGTCGCCAGGGACACTCCGCCGTGTGAGAGCTGCATTGCGCTCATGGCATCCTCCTTTAAGGCTAAGCGCAATATAGCGCAAAGCAATGGCGATATGATGGGCCAATGAATTCTTCGCTGGGCAATCGGCCGGAGCTGACCGGGACGTTCGGGGCCGTCTCGTCGACACACTGGTTGGCGACGGCGGCAGGGATGCGGGCGCTCGAGCGGGGCGGGAACGCGTTCGACGCGGTGACGGCGGCCGGCTTCGTGCTGCTCGTCGTCGAGCCGCACTCGAACGGGCTCGGCGGTGACCTCTGCGCTGTGGTTCATACGGCGGCCTGCGGGCCGAAGGTGGTGTGCGGTCAGGGTCCCATGCCGGAAGCGGCGACCATCGCCCACTTTGACTCGCTCGGCCTCAACGCGATCCCTGGCTCGGGCCTGCTGCCGGCGACAGTGCCGGGGGCGTTCGGCGCGTGGCTCCGCCTGCTGGCAGAATTTGGTACAATGCCGCTGTCGGCGGTCGCCGGCCCCGCGATCGACTATGCCTGCAACGGCTACCCTCTTCTGCCCGAGGCGGCCAAGGCGATCGCTGCGCTCGCACCGCTGTACCGCTCCGAGTGGACGGGCTCCGCGACGGCGTACCTGAGCGGCGGATCGGTGCCCGCTCCCGGCGCGGTCGTACGCAATGTGCAGCTTGGTGAGACGCTGGCGAGACTCGTGAGGGAGGCAGAGTCGACGCCCGGCACCCGCGATGTGCAGCTCGAGCGGGCGCACCGCGCGTTCTACGAGGGGTTCGTCGCCGAACAGATCGACGCTTTCGTGCGCACGACCGAGGTGCTGGACGCCACCGGCACCCGCCATCGCGGCTTGCTGACCGGCGGTGACATGGCCGCGTGGTCCCCCACGGTGGACGAGCCAGCGCTCCTCGAATCGCGCGGGTACGTCGTCGCCAAGCCGGGGCTGTGGTCGCAGGGGCCCGTATTCCTCCAGCAGCTGGCGCTCCTCGACGGCGGCGACGTGGCGTCGTTGGGGCTTTCCACGGCGGCCTACATCCACACGGTGACGGAGGCGGTGAAGCTCGCCATGGCCGATCGGGAGGCGTGGTACGGCGACGCCGACACCGGCGTCGTCACCGTCGAGGAGCTCCTCGATTCCGCGTACACGAGCGAGCGTCGAGCGCTGATCGGCGACCGCGCTGCGGCCGCGCCACCAGCGGGGACACCGGGCGGACGGACATCGTGGCTGCCTGAACCCAAGCCGCAGCTGGAACGCGACCACGACTCCCCGTGGATGGAGCAGCTGCAGAGCGGGATCCCGAACGTCGTCCTGCGGGCCACCGTGAAGTCGGGCGACACGTGCACCGCCTCCGCCATCGACCGCTGGGGCAACATCGCGGCGACGGTGCCGAGCGGCGGCTGGCTCAAGAGCTCCCCAGTCATTCCTGGTCTCGGCTTCGCGCTCGGTACCCGTGGCCAAGCGATGTGGCTCGAGCGCGGACACCCCAACTCGCTCGTCCCGGGGCGAAGGCCACGTACGACGCTGAGCCCCACCGTCGTCCTCCGTGACGACGGGTCGGCGCACCTGGCGTTCGGCACCCCCGGCGGCGATCGCCAGGACCAGTGGACGCTCCAGAGCTACCTTGCAATCACCGAGTTCGGCCTCGACCTTCAGGCGGGGACGGAGGTCACCGCCTTCCACAACGACGAGGTCCCCGCTTCGTTCTCACCGAGAGCATTCCGTCGAGGCGTAGTATCAGTCGAGGCGACGTGCGAGCCGGAGGAGCTTGACGGCTTGCGCGCTCGCGGCCACGAGGTCGAAGTGGTGCCGGCGTGGTCAGCTGGCAAAGTTTGCATCGTGGGCGCCGGTGCGGGCGGAACCGTGCGTGCGGGCGCCGGGCCGAGGGGCCGGCAGGCGCACGCCGCCTGCAGGTGATGTTGTTCGTCCACGAATTGCTTGACCGCGCTGCGGCCCGCCATCCGGGGCGCGTCGCCCTGCGCACGCGCGAGCGGACCGTGGCCTATGAAGCGCTCCGTTCCGAGTCGTCGGCAGAGGCCGCTCGCTACCGCTCGCTCCGCGTCGGACCTGGCGACCGCGTCGCAATCGTCCTCGAGAACTCTGTGGCGGCGGTGCGGGCGCTCTACGCTACATCGCGCTGCGGTGCGACGGCGGTGCTATGCGACCCGCAGGCGAAGTCGTACGGCGTGCGCCGAACGCTCGCCGATGTCGAGCCGGTCCTCGTCGTCACGACGCCCGAGCGGGCGGACGTGATCGACGCGGCGCCGCGTGACGCCGTTATCGTGCATGCGACCGATGGTCGGATGCACGACGTAGTCGGACACGACGGCGGCCTGCCGCGTCTGCCCACCGCGCTTCACGCGCTCCCCGCCGCACTCATTTACACGTCGGGGACGGCATCGACACCGCGCGGCATCATGGCCACGCACGCGAACGTCGCGTTCACGACCGACGCGATCCAGCGGTGCCTAGCCCTGTCCGCGGATGACGTCATCGGCCTGTTCCTGCCGCTGTCGTTCGACTACGGGCTGTACCAGCTGTTCCTCGCCGCGGAAGTCGGCGCCACGGTGGCGATCGGCACCCCGGGGATGGTGGGACCGGGATTGCTCACCGCCGTCGACGCGTGGGGAGTCACCGTGCTGCCAGCGCTCCCGAGCATAGCGTCGACGGTCGTGAGGCTTGCGCGCCGCGATCCCGCGAAGGTGGCCCGCCTGCGCTGCATCACCAACACTGGAGGCCATCTCTCGCCTGCCGTGGCCGATGACCTCGCCGCCGCGTGTCCCGCTGCCGACGTAATTGCGATGTACGGGCTGACGGAGTGCAAGCGGGTGTCGATTCTGGCATCAGACGACCGCCGGACGCGCCCCACGTCGGTCGGACGGGCGCTGCCGGGCACGCGCGTCGCCGTGGAGGAGGACGGTGAGCTCGTCGTCGAGGGCCCGAACGTCACGGCTGGCTACTGGCGCTCGCCTCGGGAGACCGCGCTGCGCTTCCGCCCGGCGGAGGACGGTGGACGACGCCTCTTCACCGGCGATCGCGTAGATGTCGACGCCGACGGCTACCTCTACTTCCGCCGCCGGCTCGGCGACGTGTACAAGCACCGCGACTACCGGGTGTCGCCCGCTGAGATCGAGGCGGTCGCGCTCGACATCCCTGACGTGCGACTTGCCGCACTCGTGCCGCCCGAGGGCGAACGCGGGCCGGTGCTCTTCGTCGAGGCCGACTGTGGCGAGGCGCAGGTGTGGCGCGAGCTTGCGCGCCGCCTGGAGGCGCCGAAGCTGCCGGATCGGCTTGCGGTCCTCGCCGTCCTCCCCCGGACGCGAAACGGTAAGGTCGACAAGACCGCGCTGGCGACTGAGGCCTCGAGCGCGCCGTGACCGGCTCGCTCGCCGAGCTCGCGCATCGGTTCGGCACACCGCTCTACGTCTACGACCTGGCTGACGTCCGCGCCGCTCACGCCGCGCTGCGCGACGTGCTGCCGGTCGGCTGCTCGCTGTACTACTCCCTCAAGGCGAACCCGCATCCGCACGTCGCGCGTCAGCTTCGCGAGCTCGAGTGTCGGGCCGAGGTCTGCTCGCCCGGCGAGCTCGGCGCGGCGGCGGCGGCAGGCTGGGATGGCCTCGACGTTCTCTACACGGGGCCGGGCAAGACGAGCGACGAGATCGAACTGGCGATCGCGCGCGGTGTTCGGCGGTTCTCAGTCGAATCCGAGACTGATGCGGCTCGCGTGGCCGACGCTGCCAGGTCCGCGACGAGCGACGTCCGTCTCCTCGTCCGCGTCAATCCAGGTTCGTCGGCGGCGGCGGGGGTGTCGATGACGGGGGCGTCGCAGTTCGGAGTCGATGGAACCACGCTGCTCGAACGCGGGTTCACGATCCCGGCGGGACCTGCCATCGTAGACGGTTTTCACGTCTTCTCGGGCTCGAATCACGCGGGCGTGGAGGAGATAGTGTCGGCCGCGTCCGTCGCCGCGAACGCCGTCCTCGCCGCCGCAGATGCCCTGGGGGTCGACCCAGTCGTAGTCGATCTCGGGGGCGGCTTCGGTCATCCGTACGGGCGGAGCGGTGGTCGTCCCGACCTCGCGTGTGCGCGGGCGGGTCTCGAGGCCGTGTTGCAGAGTGCGTTTCCCCGGCGTACGGGGGTCGACGTCTGCTTTGAGTCGGGGCGCTTCCTCGTCGGCGGCGCCGGAACGTTCGTGGTCAGCGTGGAGGACGTGAAGGTGTCGAAGGGCTTGCGTTTCGTCGTAGCCGATGGCGGTATCAACCACCTGGGTGGCATGGGCGCGCTCGGACGTATCCCTCGCGCGGGCTTCGAGCTCACCGTCGTCGACGCGGAAGCGTGCGCGACGACCGGGGGACCAGCTGCGACGGTGGTCGGACCGCTGTGCAGTCCGCTTGACGTCCTCGCGCGTGGCCGTACCAGCGGCCATATCGCGCGGGGTGACCTGCTCGCCGTACCGAACGTGGGCGCCTACGGCCTCACGGCGAGCTTGCTCGGCTTCCTCGGCCGCGCGTGTCCGGTGGAGGTGGTCGTCGACGGCGAGAACGTCGTGTCGGCGACTCGCCTCGAACTCACAAGGAGCGAGCTAGCCGCTCGATAGCCAGGCGCACACTCAGCGGACGCAGGTCGCTCCACACCGACTCGATGTGGTCGAGGCACGCGTGCTTGGATCCCGCGAAGCCGCTCCTGTGCCAGCCGCTTGGTGGCGGCCGCTCGGCCGGCCAGATCGAGTGCTGCTCCTCGGCGTTGACGACGACGACGTACGTCCGGCCGTCATCGTGCTCGTCAGGCATCAACGACGGACCTTACGGACCTGGGGCGGAACTCTTCGAGGGTGTTGACGAAGTAGACCGTGACAATGCCGAGCGGTCCAACACCTCGCTCACCTGGACTGCGAGCTCGATCGCGACGAGCGAGTCGCCGCAAGGTTGGAAAAATTGGCCCCCAACGATACCGCATCCATCCAGAGGAACCCCCGCGAAGCCATAGGGAGGCCTCGACCAATGTGTCGTCAAGTTGATTCTCCGCGGGCACGTTGTTCTCTTCTCGCCGCGAGCACTTGTGTATTTTAGCGCATTGGACAGTCAATGGCGAACATGGCGCGGTCGAACCCGCGGCCGCTCCGCAGAGAGCATCGTCCCTCGGCGATCTCGACTACCTCCCCGCGATCCGTGCGCACGATCATGGCCGCGTTCGTCTTGATATCCTCGTTCCCGGTTGCCTGGTCGCCCGCGGCCAAGGCCCGCCCTGCCGGGTGACACGATGCGAAGGTGAGTCTCCATGTGCTGCCCGTGACGTCGGTGAGGTTCTGGAGCCTATGGCGAGCCATCTCCGGACCAGGGCTACGACTGCGACCGGGCTGGGACCGCCTCCGTGGAAGTGGCATGCGCGCGTCGTGTACTTCGTTATCGGGGAGTTCGGGTACTTGTACAACTGACAGTCAGAACTGGACCAGCGGTTCCTCGGAGCGCCTCCGCCCGTCAACGTTGCGTACTTTCGGTGGAAGTGATTCCGGCATATTCGAACGCACGTGGCGAATCCGGGACTACGGCGCCACCTGGTCTCGCGTCAACGCGATCGCGATCCGCTTTGTATGTGCCGGTTCGACGAAGTCGAGGCCTGAACCATCGTCGAACCAGACCTGGGCCGTGGGCCGCGCACGCCCGGTCGCGCGAGTCCATGCTGACTGCGGTTCCACTCGCCGCACCGTGCCGGTGCCTGCGAGGTGGACAATGACGCGGGCGTCACCACAGGAGAACTCGAAGCAATCCTGGCCGTAACACTCGAATCCAGTGACGGAAGCACCGATCAGATCGGACAGCGATGGCTCGACGGTCTTCAACGTGTTGATGCCATGGACCTCAAATCGAGTGACCCTACGGCCCACGATGCCATCCGTGAGGAGCCGTCGCAGCGAGTCCTCATCGCGAGAGGGCGTCACGGGCGGACGACCACCCATACGGGCTGCGCGCCCGGGATACGAACGTGCTCCTTGCCGCGGCACGCCTCCCAACGGCCGAGGCCGAGTTCGCGACACGAGATCTGGTCGCCGTCGGCGAGAGATGTAGCGTTACCGGCAGCGCGGAAGGAACGGAGGTGGTCGAAGCGGCATCCGTATCGGGCGATGTCTCGACATGCGTCGAGGTACTCGTCTCCGACCGACGCTTCTCGCAACGCACGAACGGTCACCGGGCGAGAGCTCTGTCCAACGCGCGCTCGCCGAGCGCGCACGTCTTGATCAGGTCCGCAGTTCGGGACGGTGTCTCTGGGCGGACGGATCGCGCGCAGTCTGAAGCCCAGTCCCAAGGCCGCTCGAGGTTCAAGAACGTGGCGATCGATGCAAGCGCCTCCAGCGGACTGCCGACAAGCCGCTCATAGCTCATATGAAGGACTCGTTCGCGATCGAGGGTCTTCAGATCGCGAACCACTCTGAGCATCATGGCTGACCACAGTTCGCCGAACCGCTCAATTGGAATGTCGAACTTCAGGAAGGTAGACCGATCGAAGCGGGCCGGCATTAGGGAACGCCATGGTTCAGGTATCGACGTCGCGTCGGGAACATCGCCGTACGGAACATACGGATCGAACCCGAATCGACGCTGAAACTCCTGCCCCAGTACCCGCAGGCGGAAGCTTGCCTGCTTGCTCATGGAGAGGGCACACTGTGCGCCTCTCCGGTGCAGGTGTATGACCTTCGCCGCGGGGTTGATCTGCAACAACAGCGGGAGATACGCGGCCGACCCGCCGGACCGCTCGACGACGATGCGGCGGCCGTTTCGCTCTGCAAGCATGACCCAGAGCTGTGCTGTGTGCGATGCGATGGACCGTTCCGGCTGTCGCTGCAGCCATTCCTCGATCTCTCTCCAAAGCGACGTTGGGTCTCCTGGTGCTAGCAGCGGTAACGTCGCGAGGAGGAGCGGCGACACCGACGACACCGGGGGACGATAGAGCACTTCGTCGGGCGCTATGTCATGGGCGAGCATTAGCTCGGATACGAAGAGTGGACGAGCCAGAACACCTGCATACTCTCGTCCACTCACGGTATCGTTATGGTGCAGGTCGGGCGCGATGGCACCGATGAACTCAGAGAGGCTCAATACCGCGGTGTGGCGCGCGAGAAGGTGCGACAACAAGGTCGAGCCGCATCGCCCAGTGCCGACCACAAAGTGAATGGCATTGTCGATCGCCGCCGCCATCACCCACGCGATCCTTTGCAACTTCTGGGGCTGCGCGGGTGTCCAGGGCGAGACCGCGGGCGGTATTCATCGGCCACAGCCGCGGACTTGAGCCGGTACCTCGCGATCTCGTTCGCTTGCGACGGCCTGAAACACGCCGCGGTAAGAGTGGTCAAAGGCAACGGCCCCTTGGACTTAGTGTCAGGTGCAGCGAACCAACGAACTGCGGCGGTTGCCACCACAGCGCCATGAGAGCGCGAGCCCCGCTCAGGTGTCGGCACGCTGGCGTGGGCCTGTGCGACGACTTCCGAGCTGAGCGCGGTGCGGTGGTCCAAGGTCGGCGCCGACGGACGCGGCCGGGCAGCAGAACACCAATCGTCGGCGCCCATACGGCTTTGTCTAGTAGGCGATTGGCGTCGCGGGTGTCGAGGGGCTACTCGGCATGGGCGCGCGTCGCGCTCGCTTCTCGTCGAGTGATAGGCCGCCGATCGAGACTGTGTCGGCGTCGCGTTCTGTTGTCCACACGCGCACGGCATCGAGCGGCACATCAACCGTATCGTGCCCAGCCTGCGATCGCTGCCATGAGTAGACGCTTCTGGGCGAACGTACGCCCAGCCGTCATCGTGACCTGGACGAACGGCATTGTGCCTCCTTTGGAGGGAAGTCGACATCTATCGACGCCTGTGTGCTATGCATTTGCTCCTAGAAGTGTTTACGCCACATTCGTCGGCGTCTGCAAACGGAGGCTATTGGTACCTATGGTCATGTCACAATGAAGGTGCCTGATCATGTTCCCGCCGAAATCGTCCGTGAGGTCAATCTCGACTTCCGGGGGCCGATGGACGAGATGCTTGCGCGGCTGGACGCCCTGCGACTCCACGGTCGCGTGCTGTGGGTGGAGGGCTTGAGTGGCACCGGTGCGTGGCTCTTCACGCGCGCGGCTGATATCCGGACGGCGCTCCAGTCGCCACAACTCCTGAGCAACCGCTTCTCCGGGTTCGACAGTGCGCCGACAATGATCCCGGTTTCGCTCGATCCCCCCGAGCACACGCGGTGGCGCCGCCTGCTCAACCCCCTCTTCGCCCCTCAGGTCGTAGGGGCGATGGAAGACAGCATGCGCCGGCGGATGCGCGGGATCGTTGCGGAGCTCGCTCCCAGCGGGGCGTGCGACTTCGTGGCCGACGTCGCGGTCCAGTTCCCGACTCGAGTGTTCACGTCGTGGATCGGCCTACCGGAGGATGACACGCCCCGGTTTGTGCGAATCGTGTCCTCGCTGCTGCACGACAGCGACCCCGCGGCTAGGGGGGTAGCGGTCACTCGTGCGTACTCGGCCCTGAACCAGCTTGTCGACGACCGCATGGCATCACCCGGCGACGACCTCATCAGCGTCATCGCCGGGCTCGAGTACGACGGGCGGCCGCTCACGAAGGACGAGCTGCTCAAGATCGCCTTCTTCCTATTCCTCGCCGGCCTCGACACTGTTGCCGCAGCACTTTCGTTCTCGTTCTGGCAGCTCGCGCAGTCCCCGCAGCACCGTAGACGCATCGCCACGGGCGACGTCGGCACGGAGCGGGTCGTCGAGGAGCTCCTCCGTCGTCACTCGTTCCTCAACCTCCCTCGCATCGTCGCTCGCGACGTCGAGTTCGCTGGCGTGCGGCTGCGGCGAGGCGATCCCGTCGTGCTGTCGCTGGCCCTGGCGAGTCGCGATCCCGAGGAGTATCGTGACGCCGCTGCCGTCGACTTCGATCGGGACGACGTGCGCCACTACGCCTTCGGACTCGGTCCGCATCGGTGTATTGGCTCGCACCTCGCGCGGCTGGAGCTGCGCGTCGCGATGCAAGAGTGGCATTCGCGGATACCTGATTATGTCCTCGACGGCGAGGTCGAGGGCTACGCCGGGCTCGTGATGGGCGCGACGAACCTGCCGCTGCGCTGGGGGTGAGGCGCGCCAGGTCGGCTCACAGCGTGTGAGTGCGTCCGGGACTGCAGGCAGAGTGCGCTGCACGGCCAGCGGGACGCCGACGGAGATCCCCTCCTACTCGTCCAGTGCACGACGAGATCGGTCGTCCCGCCTGTGGGCGGGCGGGGTCGACAAGCGCGGCGGGCAACGAGATCCGGGCGCAAGCACGGCGTTCGGCGGTTCTTGGTCCACACGGTCAGCACGCGTGGGGGCCTAGTCAGAGCCGCGGACGACGTGACGCTCCTTCGTATCAACCCGGATCGCGCAGCGTCGCCGTGCGCCTGTCATGACCGGCACGTCACGGTTCGGCATGGCGCCTGAGCCCTGTCCTGTGACTCCGGTGTGCCACCGGCGTGCCACCACGCCCGCGACCGTGGAGACGGCCCACATGTTCCCGGCTCAGACGACCTGCACGTAGACGTGCTCGTCGCAACAGCATCCGTGGCGGCGACAGGGTGGCGGAGTGGCAGACGGCGGCGGCACTCACCACGCGGGCGTGGAACGTCGCCTGGGGTTGGGCCACGCGTACGGCACAAGCAGTGGTGGCGCCTCGAACGCGTCGTCGGGTGCTGCCCATCGACGGCGTCGACCTCTGCTTCGCGTCGGGGACCTGCCTGGTGGCGGGCGCCGGCACGCTCGGGCCTCGGCGGCAGGCGTGATGCGATCGTCCGGCTCGACCCGTTCGCGGTGACCGATGCCGGCATGAACCGCATCGGTGGAATCGGCCTCGGCGCATCGCGCGAGCGGGGTTCGACGTCCGCGCGGTCGCCTCAGTCACGCGCCCTCGTCGGCGACGTGGTGGGGTCCGGTCAGCAGCAGGCCTGGAGAGGCTCGCTCCAGACTTCGAGATCGACGTTGTCTTCTCCCGCCAGCCGCGTCGACGTCAGCCACCGGGAGGCTGTCGGGCGGGGAGTTCGCCGATGTCACGCAGGACGCACACCGGACCGGCGTCGCGCCAGATCAGCTCGATGCGGTCGAGGCAGTCGTGCCGCGTACGCCGCTCGCCAGCCGGACCGAGACCGCTCCATCGGCTCGGAAACTTGCACCTCGTCGGTGAGTAGCAGCTCGCAGCGCTAGTCGTCGGTTTGTAGTTAGTCCAAGATGGCCCCTCATGACGCATCGTCCTACTCGTGGACGCCCAAAGCGCAGGAGGTTAAAATTTAATACGCATCCCCATTGACGGCTAGGGCATATCGCGTATTGTGTAATCTGTGGAATCGTCCCGTCCAATTTCGCGGCTCTCGGCCGACCTGTTTCTCGTCCACGCCCCGAGCGTCTATGACTTCCGGGAGCGAGACGACATGCTGTTCGCCTTCCTGAGCGACAGCGACAGCGTGAACGTCACCTCGATCTACGAGATGTATCCGATCGGCTGGTTCTCGATCAAGCAACGGCTCGCCGAGCATGGGCTCGACACGAAGATCGTCAACGTCGCGTCGCTCATGCTGACGAACCCGACGGTCGACGTCGAGCGGCTCCTCGGAAGGCTCGATGCACCGGTGTTCGGCTTCGATCTCCACTGGATGACGCAGTGCCACGGCGCGATCGAACTCGCCGCCGTCGTAAAACGCCTCCACCCGGACGCGCTCACGATTTTCGGCGGGATCTCGGCGACGTACTTCGCTGACGAGCTGATCAGGTACGCCGCGGTCGATGTCGTCGTCCAGGGGTACGACACGCTCGAGCCGCTCACATCCCTGATGCAGCGAGCCGTCAGGGGCGACCGCTGCTTCGACGCTATCCCGAACGTGCTCTACAAGGTCGGCGGCGAAACCACCTGGAACGGCTTCACACACAAGCCGACCGTCGCGTACAACGATGCGACTAACGACTGGTCGTACTATCAGTCGACGCCGACGACCTTCATGAACGGCAAGCTCATAATGACGCTACCAAACACAGGCTGCGCCCACGACTGCGGCTGGTGCGGCGGCTCGCGGTTCGCGTATCGCAACATCATGGGCGTGCGCAAGACGCTCGTTCCGAAAGACCACCGGCGCGTTGTCGACGAGCTGCGCACGATGGGCGATGCGGCGCGGCAGACGTCAATATATGCGCTCCAGTGCTACTCCGAGAGCAAGGCTCGCCTGCACGAGTACCTCGACGCAGTCGAGGAACTCGGCTACAAGCGGGTGTTCTTCGAGCAGTTCTACCTGACGCCGGCCGACACCCTAGACAAGATGGGTCGCTCGACGAGTGCGCAGATAATGCTGTCGCCAGAGTCTCACGATCCGAAGATCAGCAAGGCGGCTGGACGCGGCACCTACACCATGGAGGAGATGGAGGCCTGGATCCCGAGGGCGCTCGATGCGGGCGTCGCCGGCGTGATGGTGTGGTTCTTTATAGGTATGCCGCACCAGGACCGCCCGTCGGTGCTTGCCACGGTCGAGTACGCCGAAGGTCTGCTCCGTCGGTTCCGCGGGCAACCGGTTCTCCCACTCGTCTGCCCCATGGTGCCGTTCCTCGATCCCGGGTCGCGCTTCTTCGAGCAGCCCGCACAGCACGGCTATCGCATCTTTCACCGAACGCTCGAGGAGCATCGCCGCGCACTCGTCGAACCCGTGTGGCACCGCCGTCTAAACTACGAGACGGAGTGGCTGAGCCGCCGCGACTTACAGGCCGTCACGTACGACGCGATCGCGCGTCTCGTTACGACGAAGGGCGAGCTGGGGGTTCTGCCGTCGTCGACGGCCACGTCGGTGTTGAACGCCATCGAGGCGACCAAGGTACTCCTCGCCGAGATCGAGCATGCCCTCGAGCTCGACGGGACACTCCCGCCCTCGCTGCGTGAGGAGATACGGGCGTACAATCGGCAAATCCTGTCCTACTCCACTGACCAGGTCGTCCCAGCCCACCGCCCGTTCGGCGGACGATGGTTCGACGATTACACGGTGCCGCCGGCGATGGTGGACGAGCTCACGGTGTGAAGACTGCGGCGCCGGTTCGCCTTGCGCCGAGCCCGAGCCGTCGGCACGTTGCCGATGCCGGGGAGTGAGGCGGCCAGTTGGAGGAGCAGTGTCGCGATCAGCGTCGCTACGAGCCCACCAGCACCGTCATCACCTGCCGTCGCGACGTCGCGTGCAGGATCGCCCCGGCGACGAACGCGCCGAAGATGGCGTGGGTCTCTGCTCGGTCGTCCAGGCCGCGTGGAGCGCGAGGGTGACTGCCAGCCACAGCGGCATCGTCGAGAGTCGCCGCAGGAGCGAGTCGCGCCACCGCCAGCGTCACAACGAGGGCCGCCGTCCACATGACGACGGTCGCGAGTGACTCGGTGAATCCCGTCGACTTCACGGCCGACACGACGGGGGCGAGGACACACGCGGTGACAGCGTCCACCGTGGCGGACGTGATGATGGCACGATGCGCCTCTCGCTCATCCGTTGCTGCAGCACCCCGGCGCGCACTGGGGCACGCGGTGACGGACATGGTCGGGCTGAGGAACCCGCGAATCCGAGCCGATCCAACCCGGCGTGGAACCATGGCTGCAGCCACAGGCCGAGCGCGATGCCGATGCGGATCGGGACGATCGATGCGTGGCTTACCACCACGGCGCCGTGGCTTCGGCCTCCTGACCTCCTCGACGTCAAGCTTGAGGCCGATCAACAGCATGATATGCGTACCACCAGCCCGATCTGCGACAGCACGTGGAGACCAGCCATGACCTCGGTCGGCAAGATCGCCTCGAGCCCTGGTGCCCACCTGACCGAGCAGGCTCGGCCCAAAGAGGATCCCGGCGAGGTCTCGCCGCGCACTCGCGGCCGGCCGGTCTTGGCGATCGCGCACCCCGACGAGCTGGGACGCGACGATCACGGGTGCGAGGAGGAAGCAGCCCTCCACGGCGCCACGCGTCGCTGCAAGCACGGGCTGTCTCAGTCCGCCGTGGCTCCAGCAAGCGCGCCGGACACCCCGAGAGCGACCACGGTCTGGAGCTCGGCGACACGCTGCAGGCGGTGAGCGATCCGTGGGAAGATCCGAGCGCCGTCGGACGCATGCCGGAAGAACAGCACGTTGAAGACCAGAGTCCACTGTCGCGCCACGAGCGCCATGTCCTCGGCGGCGCCATGCAGCTGCGGTGCGCTGAGCGCGTCCGCCGCCCAAGCGAGCGTCCTGCTCGCGAGCCCGCTCTGGCTCATGATCCGCCGCACGTGGTTGGTGACCGTTAGGTGTTCAACCGTCTGACTGTCCGCGCAGACTACCGGTCCATCGCGTAGCGCGGTGGCGGCGGCCTCCAGTGCGAGCCGACCGCCGTCCAGGTATGCGTCGGCCGAGCGGACCAACGCGTCGCGCATCAGATCGTGGTCGGGCCGGCACGAGCCGACCGACGCAGCGGACCTCACGAGCTCCATCGTCGTGTTCGGCGGCCACTCTGCGAACGAGTGGTCCATCGCGGCGTGCAGGACCGCGACCGGCAGCCACTCATCGGTCCGGAGCTCACGCTGGGCGTCGATCACACGGGCCCGGTCGCCGTCCACGCCGACCACGGCGACGCGGTGCATCAGGTGGTGACGACCGAAGCAGTAGTCGAGGTGGGGGAGGTGGAACCCGTCGACCTCTAGAACGATCGTGTGGTCATTCGACAACGAAAGCCGGTCGCGTGCCCACGCTGACGCCGCGGGCGGTGAAGCGTGGTGCACGACCTGCACGTCGATGCCGAACTCGGTCAGTTCGTCTTGGTCGGGCAGCCGTCCCGGACGGAGACCCTCGATCGGCCACGCGCTTCGGTTCGCGCGTTCGCGATCGAAACGAAACCCCCACGTAGCCCCCAGGAGCAGCGGCTGCCGCCCCAGCCGCTCGAGCGCGACACCATACGACGCGGTCAGGCAGTCGTCGGACGTCCAGTTGGCCGCCCGACCGGTGGCGGGTGCAGGTGGCTCACTCATTTGCGACACGACGGTATGCAATAAAATGCAATTGCGCAACCGGGTGCCGTTCTGATTGGATCAATTAGAACGTGGGACGTCAGCGAGCCCAAGCAAGCGACGACACCGATGCCTTCGGGCACGTCGTAGCCGACTGGCACGCCGGGAGGACGGCGTTGGAGGTGATCGAACGCGACGACGGCCTCGTGGTCGCGGAGCACGGATGCACGCTGTACTTCGCGCCGCTCGCGCGATGGCCAGCTCCCGAGCGTGACGCGATCGGACTTGCGCGCGGCCGAGTGCTCGACATCGGGTGTGGGCCTGGCCGCGTCGCACTCCATCTTCAACGCACCGGCCACAGTGTGACAGCGATCGACCCGTCCCCGCTAACCGCCGCCGTCGCCCGCGCTCGTGGCGTCCAGGACGCGCGCGTGCTCGCGCTCGAGGGCGTCGGAAGCCTCGACGGGCGCTACGACTCGTTCATTCTGTTCGGCGACAACTTCGGACTGTTCCGCAGCCGGCGAACCGCGGCACGCCTGCTCCGGACGATCGCCGACGTCGCTGCGCCGGACGCCCGGATCCTCGCGGCGACGCGTGACTTCCACCAGGCGGAGGAGCCCGTCGACATCGCGTACGCGGCCACGAACGTGGCGCGCGGCCGCATGGCGGGCCAGCTGCGAGTTCGCATTCGCTACCGGAGCTACAGAACGCCGTGGTTCGACCACCTGCAGGTGTCGCAGGACGAAATGGCACAGCTGGCGGACCTGGGCGGGTGGCGGCTCGCCGATCGGATCGGCGACGGTGCCTACTTCGTGGGCCTGCTGGAGCGGCGCGACACGAGCACCTTCAGAACCGCACGAGGAATGCCTTCCTGAGGTCACCTATCTGCTGATCGGGTGAACTTGCGACACAGCCTACGGTCCACAGGAACTCGTCAAGCACCCGTCGTGCACGCTCGGGGCTGTGCAGATCGGGGTTGTACCGCAGCATGCCCCCGAGACGGTTCGGATAGACCTCGATACCCACGCCGCCCCGCGACTCCCACGCACGCGCCTGGACGTCGGAGGTGAGATCTGCCGGGGTCACCTCGGGCACGCCGCCCGCTCGAGGCCGTCCCGGGAGGTGGACCTTCGTTACGCGCAGGGATTGGTCGGCCCAGCGAGCCTCCGGCGGCTGGTCGGAACGTGCCACGAGCTGCCGTGCGTCGAGTGCCTTCGAGCCAGCCACCGCCTCAAACGCGTAAGGCGCGCTCGAGAGGAAGTGCCCCTCGGCTACGTTGTCGTCCGACCACGGGCGTGCGATGTCGGTGCCGCCGTGGACGGCGCGGGCGAGTGCCTTGAACGAGACGAGGTTGTGCATGCCCGCCCCGAGCGCCTCGTGTGTCGTGGCGATGACGTCGATGACCGAGTCGCCGACCGTGCAAGCTATCGGCAGGTACGGATCGCTGACGCACTGGAACACTGCCGCGCGCTCGCGCCCGGTCCGCGCGTGGCTGGCACTGCCTATTACGCCGAATTCCTTGCCCGAGGAGAACATCATGCGTAGGTAGTACGCTGCGAGGAGGCCGACGAACGGCGTCGTGCGGGCTCGCCACGCGACACGACGGAGCTCTCGCACCACGCGTTCGTCGAAGAGGAAGTGGACCCGACGGTGGGCAAGGAGGTCGGCGTCACGCCGGATACCGTCAAGTGGCGTGCCGTTGGGAACAGTAGGGGAGAGCAACCGAGCCCAGTACGCCAGCTTCTGCTCGTCGGCAGCAAGGCGTTCGCGCTGGAGACCGTGAAGCTCGGCGAAGGTCGGCGCGGGTTCGTGGAAGTCGTCGCCGAGCCCGAGGCGGTGGCGATAGGCGGTGAAAAGGTCGTCGGCGAACACGTGGGGAGCCCAGCCGTCGGCGACGATGTGAGACCACGTCACGGTAATCAACGTGGTAGTGGGGCCAACTCGGGTGAGTAACAGACGCCACGGCGTCCCGCTCGTCAGGTCGATACAGCGACGGTTGGCGTCGTGGATGAGCGCCTCGATGGCGGCGGCCCGCTCGTCGACCGGCCCCCTGTCCAGGTGCTCGACCTCGAGCGGCGCAGCGATCATGTTTGCCACACGAACAGTGGGGTCGATGCTGAGAGTCTCGAACAGCAGCCGCAGCCCCTCGTGCCGGCGCACCACGTCGCCGACGGCGTCGCGCAGGCACTCGAGATCGAGGGCGCCCTCGACGAGCCGGTGGTCGACGATCAGGTTGCGCGATCGACCGGGGTCCGACGGCCACAGCGCCGACATGACCTCCCACTGGCCCTCCTGGGCCGCCGCCAGGGTTGAGGATACGGCGACAAGGGACACGTCAGCTGCGTCGCTCGGAGGCGACCGGTCGGCAGGGCGCGATCAGGTGGGACCCCGGGGACATCGATCGACCGACTGCCGCCAGCTCGCCGACCACCTCGCCGAGCTCACCATGGCACGGGGGACACAGCTTGAGGCTCGCCCTGCGGCAGTTGAACCGCAGCGCGATTCGCTGCACTTCTGCTTTGCGGCCGCAGCGGTCGCACGTCATCTCAGCAGAGGATCTCCCGCACGCGGTCCGTCACGTAGTCGATGGTGCGCTCGTTGAGTCCTACGGACGACGGCAGGTACATGCCCCGGACCCACATATCGTCCGCAACCGGTGTCGGGACGTCGACGAGAGATGGTCCGCCGAGCCGTGCGGGCCGTTCGTCGAGCAGTACGGGCTGCTTGCTCATGGGGCAGAAGAACGTCCGCGTTTCGACGCCGCGCGCTCGCAACCCGGCCATGAGCTCGTCACGAGTGACCGCGGCACCCTCGTCAACGATGACCGCGTACGCCCAGTAAACGTGCCTGGCCCATTCATGGGCGAGGGGGAGGCGCAGGCCCGGCGTGCCGTGGAGACGCTCGCTGTAGGCGACCGCGATCTCCCGTTTGCGCTCGACGATCGACTCCGCCTTCTGAACCTGCACGCCACCGATCGCCGCTTGCAGCGCACCGAGCCGGAAATTGAAGCCGGGCTCCCGGTGGACGAAGCGAGGCGAGGCGAGGCCGGGGTCGGCGAGGTGGCGAAGCCGCGCCGCTAGCCGGTCGTCATCAGTCGTCACCATGCCGCCCTCACCGCACGTGAGCACTTTGTTCGAATAGAAGCTGAAGCACCCCATGTCGCCGAATGACCCGGTCATACGCCCGCGAACGGTCGCGCCGTGCGATTCGGCGCAGTCCTCAATAACGACGAGCCCGTGCCGGGCGGCGATCGCGCCGAGGCGGTCCATATCCACGGGATGGCCCCAGAGGTGCACCGGCATAATGGCCCTCGTCGCCGGCGTTATCAGCGACTCGAGGAGGTCGAGATCGAGGTTACCGGTCTCGGGCTCCGAGTCGACCGGAACCGTCACGAGTCCGTTGTGGAACGCGGCGAGTGCCGTGGACACGTGGGTGCTCGCACTGACGAGGACATGCGAGCCACTCTCGATGCCGGCCGCGGCCACCGCGAGGAGAAGCGCGGCCGAGCCGCTGCTGCACGCGACAGCGTGGCGGACGCCCACGTAGTCCGCGAACACCTGCTCAAACTCCCGAACGGCGCGTCCGAACGTGCCGGAGAGCTCGCCGCGGCGGAGTGCGTCAATGACGGCACCCTCCTCCTCGACGCCGAGAACCGGTTCTGACACAGGCACGGTGACGTCGCCAGCAATGCCTGTGCGCGAGTTGGCAACTGGGGTGGCCATTCCGCACCAATCTAATGATTGCACATGCCAGCGTCCACTAAAAAGTCAAGAAAAAAAGACGAATCCAATTGAGCTCGTAGAGGCAATTGAGGCTACATTGGACTTCTAGGCTGGTCAGAGGCAAAGGGAGCAAGGTGGAAACCGATCTGCACGAACACCACCAGACCAAGGTCGCCGAGTTCCTCGAGCTGTGCTCAGAGATCCTGGGGGTTGTCGGCCCGGTATCGCTCGACGACAACTTCTTCGACCTCGGCGGCGACTCGTTGATCGCGATCGAGCTCGCGGCGCGAGCGAGCGAGCTGTTCGAACACGAGATCGAGCTGGAGACCATTTTCCTGACCGACACCCTCGCGGAGGTGATCGTGGGCATGGAGGACGCCTTCCGATGACGCCCATTTCGCGCACGCCTATCGCGGCGTCGATTGCGTCGTGATTGACCTCTCGCCGACAGATGAGCAGCGGGAGCTCTGCGATGCCGTCGGCGCATTCGCTCGCCAGCACCTGAACGACGACATCGTCCGCCGGGACGCGGCGCAGGAGTTCTCTCACGAAGCCTGGCGCCGGTGCGCAGACCTTGGCATCCACGGTCTCCCGGTTCCCGAGGCGTACGGGGGTGTCGGGGCCGACCCTGTCACGACGATGCTGGTCCTTGAAGCCCTCGGCGCGGCCTGCTCCGACGGCGGCCTCCTGTTCTCGTTGCACGCACACATGTGGTCGTGCGAGCTGCCGATCGTGCGGTTCGGCACCGAGCGACAGCGGCAGCGATACCTCCCCGGGCTCTCCGACGGTTCGCTCGTGGGAGTGCAAGGAATGTCCGAGCCCGATGCGGGCTCGGACGCGTTCAGTGTGGCGACAACTGCACGGCGCGACGGGGAGCGGTACGTGCTGAACGGCTCAAAGACGTTCATCACGAATGCGCCGATCGCGGACCTGTTCGTCGTCTTCGCGGTCACCGATGCCGCGAAAGGTCCCTTCGGACTGTCGGCGTTCCTGGTAGAGGCGGGGAGCCCAGGTCTGGAGATCGGGCCCACCCTGGACAAAATGGGACTGCGGACCTCTCCGATGAGCGAGGTTTTCCTGGACGGCTGCGCCGTCCCGTCCGATCGCCTCCTCGCGAGTGAGGGCGCCGGAATGGCGGTGTTCAACACGGCGATGTGCTGGGAGCGGAGCTTCATTCTGGCCACGGCCGTCGGCGCGATGCAGCGGCAGCTCGACCGGTGCATCGCGTACGCGGGGGATCGGGCCCAGTTCGGCCAGTCGATCGGGAAGTTCCAGTCCGTGGCCGACAGGGTCGTCGACATGAAACTGCGGCTCGAGACAGCGCGGCTGCTGCTGTACCGCCTCGCGTGGCTCCACTCGCAGGGTGAGTCGACGACCCTCGACGCCTCGCTCGCCAAGCTCTTCGTGAGCGAAGCCTTCCTGCAGTCAAGCCTCGACGCGGTGCAGATCCACGGTGGCGCTGGCTACCTGACGCAGACGGAGATCGAGCGGGACCTGCGGGATGCCGTCGCCGGCCGCATCTACTCCGGAACGTCTGAGATCCAGCGAAAGATCGCGGCGAGGTACCTGGGGTTGTGACGCCGTACCTGCTGAGTCACCTGCTGGAGCGAGCCGCGGCGCAGGCTCCGCACGCGCACGCGGTCCACGACCGCGACCGCTCCATCACGTACGGCGAGCTGGACCGGCGAGCGAACCAGGTCGCGCAGGTGCTCGTCTCCGCGGGCGTTCGGCGCGGGGATCGTGTCGCTTTGTACTTGGAGAAGTCGATCGAGTCCGTGGTCGCGGTCCACGCCACTCTAAAGTGCGGTGCCGCCTACGTGCCGCTCGACACGCAGACGCCGGTCGCTCGGCTCGCGTTCATAGTCGCCGACTGCGCGGTGCGGGCCGTGGTTGTGGGGCTCGACCGGGGCGCGTCGTGGAGGGCCCTTGTCGCGGACGCACCGTCGGTCACGTCGGTCGTTGTCATCGACGGCACCGTCGAGGACTCCCAATCTCACCAGGTTCGCCCCGGCGTGCGCACGTACGACGCCGGCCACATCGGTGTCGCGCCTGAGAGCCCACCATCGGTGGCGCTGATTGCCGACGACCTTGCGTACATCCTGTACACATCAGGATCCACCGGTCGCCCGAAGGGCGTGATGCTCTCGCATCAGAACGCGCTCGCATTCGTCGTCTGGGCGACCGAGGAGCTCGGCGTCTGCGGTGCTGACCGGCTCGCGAGCCACGCTCCGCTGCACTTCGATCTTTCCATCTTCGACCTCTTCGCGGCAGCCTGCGGGAGCGCCTGCGTGGTGCTCGTGCCACCTGACGCGTGCGTGTTCCCCGTCGAGCTGCGTCGCTTCATCGAGGCTAACGAGATCACTGTCTGGTACTCGGTGCCGTCCGTCCTCACGATGCTCGTTCTCAAGGGCGGCCTGCGTCCCGGTCGGCTCCCGTCCCTGCGCGCGGTCCTGTTCGCCGGCGAGGTGTTTCCGGTCAAGCACCTCCGGCGCCTCATGGCGACGGTACCGAACGCGAGGTTCGCCAACTTCTATGGACCGACGGAGACGAACGTCTGCACCTGGCATGAAGTGGCTTCGCTCTCTGAGGACGACGGAGAGTCGGTTCCGATCGGCCGAGCGATCGCCAATGACGAGGTGTTCGCGGTGCGTGACGACGGAACGCGTGCTCCCGTCGGGGCGATCGGCGAGCTGTACGTCCGGGGCGCTACCGTCATGCAGGGCTACTGGGGCGCAGCGGACGCGACTCGAGCCGCGCTGGTCGTGCACCCGCTCGACCCCGCTGCGCCGGGACGTGTCTACCGGACGGGTGACCTCGTGCAGGAGCTCGCCGACGGCAGCTTCCGCTTCGTCGGCCGCCGCGACGCACAGGTCAAAAGCCGCGGTTATCGGATCGAGCTGAGCGACATCGAAGCGGCTGTCCAGTCGCACGGCCCGGTGGTGGAGTGCGCGGCAGTGGCCGTGCCAGACGACCTCGTGACGAACCGAATCCGGCTCTACGTCAGCGTTCAGGACGACACCGACGCGAGATCGTTGGCGCGGTACTGCAGGGAGAACCTCCCTCGTTACATGGTGCCCGACAGCATCGAGTTGCGGCGCGGGCTCCCCAAGACATCGACCGGCAAACTCGACCGGCAACGCCTGTTGGACGCGGCCACTGGCACAGCACACGGAGGCGAACATGACGACGCTCGATAGGTTGAGGAACTTCGTACTCGAAGACCTGCAGTTCGCAGGTGATCCCCTTGAGCTCACGCCCGACTTCCCCCTCGTCGATTCCCAGGCGGTCGATTCGCTCGGGGTGTTCGCGCTGGTCACGTTCTGCGAGGAGGCGTTCGACATCCGCATCGACGACGAGGAGCTGCTGCCGGAGACGTTTGCGACGTTGCAGGCGATCACCGACCTCGTGGAATCGAAGCGCCGTTGACGCGGGACGACTGGCGCACGGCGGGAGCGCCCCCCGAGGAGGCTCGAGGTCTGGGATGGTGGCCAGCGCGCGGGCGGGCCGCGCCGTCATGCGCGAGGGCCGTTTCTCCCCCGCAACCTGCAACCACGGGCATCCTCAGCTTCGACCACGCGCGGGAAGCTGGTCCGCTACGGGACCTCCACATCGTGTACGACCGACCGATCTTGTCATCGCATAAGGGCGATGTCCGATCGGCGGCGCAGGCGCGACGGTCACCGCATCGTCGTCCGTCGAATGCGTCGATTGCGTCCGCGCTGGGAGCTGGGGAATGACCGCGGCAATCCACCTATCTTTTGCGAGTGCAGTTCGGTATGCTGCGCGCGTGCCAATTGCCAGGCAGCCATGAGTGGCGCGATTGTGCCGCTAACGCCGGCGCAGCGCGAGTTCGCTGTCCGCGAGCGGATGCAGCCCGGCAGCTGCAACATTGAGCTCGTGTTCGACGTGCCCGACGAGGTGCAGCCGAGCGTCTTGCTCGATGCGCTGCAGCGCCTGGTACGTCGCCACGACGCGCTGCGGTGCTCCATCGCCCTCGGTCGGGGGATGGCCGATCTCGGCCTTGGCGTCCCGGTGGAGATGACGGTCGTCGAGGCGGCGGGCGTTGCGGCCGCTCGTCAGGTCCTGTACGGCGTGATGCGCGAGCCGTTTCGCCTCGATCAACAGACTGCGTTCCGCGCAGTGCTCATCGAGAGCGCCGGTGCTCGGCACCTAGTCATCGTCACCAACCACGTGGTGGTTGACGGGTGGTCGCTGGGGCTGCTTTGCCGCGACCTGAACGAGTGCTACGGCCGCGCCCTCGCCGGCCAAGACGAGCCGGATCCCGCCGTCGGGTGGCTGGCGTTCGCCGATGAGTTTGGCCTGGACGGGGCGGCGTGGCGCCGCCACGCGGACGAGTGGACCGACGACCTCGCGGGCTGGTCCGAGATGCCGGCGGTCACGCCGCATCGCGAGGATCACCTCGACTCGAGCTTTTTCGCGATCCGTGATGCTGGCGCCGAGACGTTCAGGCGCGCCTGTCGCGCGCACCGCGTCACACCGTTCATGCTCGTGACGCACCGCCTGTGCGACGCCCTGGCAAGCGCTGCCACGACTCGGGACCTCGTCCTGTGGACGACCGTCGCGAACCGGCAGCGCCGGTTCGACGAGACCGTAGGGTGCTTTGCTAACGCGGTGCCGCTTTGCGTGCGACTGGACCACACGACTGGCGCGCCCAGCTTCGCATCGGTCAGGGATGCGGTCGTCCGTGCGGCTCGCTTCGGGAGCGTGCCGACCCGCGAGATCCTTGTCCGGGCCGGCTTCTCACACAGCCGCCTCGCCGCACTCGGCCTACCTGTCGTCGTGGTCACGAGCGGACGATCCGGTGCGACCGTGCCGTCGCAGGGCTGGTTCCGCTTCTCGACAGCGCTCGCGGAGGCGGGGGCGGCCCGCAACAACCGCGACTTCGGGATGTACTGGGACGTGCGCGCCGATCTCGTCGCCGGCTCGCGCGGCCTCGGCGTCGAGTTGTCGCATCGCCGACACGCTGCCGACTGGATTGATTGCGCAGTCGACGCGTGGGAGGCGGGTGACTGGTGCGCAGAGCCGCTGGCCTCGACGACGGCAATGGACGCGACGAGCCGAGTGGGGGGGATATGAGGAGGATCTTCAGACGTATGGTCGGATCGGGCACACACCTCGGAGGGCGGTGACTGATGGCCCAGTGTGTTGGGACAAATCAGCGGACCGGCGAGCGCTGCCGACGGGCCGCCGCAGCAGGCGCGAGCACCTGCTACTACCACGGTCCGGTGGCCCAGGAGCGCAAACGCGGTCATGGGCGCGCTGGCACCGACGTGGCGATCCGCCCGTCGGGCCGTCCGCTCAGGACGAAGTTGCTGTCCAAGCGGACGCTCGATGACTTCGAGACGCTCTTCGCGGTCGGAACGGGATGGGGGCGGTGCGGGTGCCTCTACGCCCTGGACGCAAAGCGTGCGAGGAAGGGCGGCACGTGGGCGCAGCAGCGCGATGCGAACGTCTGCACGATGCGTGAGTTAGTCGAGGCGGGGCAATCGCACGGAGTCCTCGTCTACGACGACAGCGATCCGATCGGCTGGTGCCAGTTCTTGCCGAACGAGCGGCTCCGCCGTCGCGAGATCGCTGCGTCGGGCGCGGATTGGTACATTACGTGCTTCGTGGTCGAGCCGCGGTTCCGAGGGATTGGTGCCTCGCTCGTCGCGCTGCGAGCCGCGGTGAAGGCGATCGGGCGGCGGGGTGGCGGTGTCATCGAGGGCGCAGCCACTGCGATCGCACCAGGGCCGGCACCGCAGTCGGACCGCAAGGACTTCTACCTCGACGAGAACATCCTCTACTGGGGTGGCGCCGCCAAGGTGAAGTACGGGTTCGACGTCGAGGGCGTCGGACCGGTCGCGGCGCTATATCGCAGCCGTCGCTCGATGCACGCTGCGCCGCTGGGCGGCACTGTCGACCTCTACCGGCGGGCGGGCTTTGAGCCCGTGGCGGTGCTACCCCGGCCGCGATCAGCTCTGGCCGACCGGATCGTGATGCGACGAACGGTGGGCTCGAAAGCGTAAGACGAGTCCCACATTCCGATAGGCGAGGAGACTAGATGGCAGAGTTGGCGCGCACACATATCCGAGGTCCCGTGGTTACGGGACGGGACGCAGTCGAGCTTGCCCACTTCTACGCGGGCTTGCTGGGCTGGAGCGTTAAGGACGAGTACGCCGGCGACGACGGCTCCTGGGCGATGATCGAATCGGGATCCGGCGACCTGAAGATGGAGTTCACAGGCTCCAACGACTACACACCGCCGGTGTGGCCCGATGCCGCGGGCGAGCCGCGGATGATGATGCACATCGACATCGCGGTCGAGGTGATCGGGGGTGACGGCGACCCTCGTCCAAAGTTCTTCGCCGTCATCGACCGTGCCCTGTCCATGGGCGCGCGTAAGGCCGAGTACCAGCCCCACGAGGACCGCCACGTGGTGATGCTGGATCCGGCGGGACACCCTTTCTGCCTCGTGCCCTTCCCCGTCAGGTGAGGCAGCCCGTTGGCCTTGCGCACGAGCGCCTGTGTTTGAAGGACTTGGGACACGGTGTCACTGCGCACGAGCAAGGGACTTGACCGTGCGGAGGCGAGTCAGTGACACAAACAGCGGGCGCGGTCAACGGTAGCTCGTAGGCTCCCGCGTGGAGTCGGTCCTCGGTCGTCACGGCGGGCTCAGATCGGCGCACTCGGGTGGCGACCGTCAGCGCCGCTGGCCGTCGAGCGGCTTCAGGTTGTGCTCACCGACCTCGACCAATGCCTCTCCGCGGGTGCTGTCCTCGCTACGGTCGCTCCGAGGGCGACGAGGCAGCCGCTACTGGCGACCTCGTTAGGTTCCGCGGTCGCGGCGTTGATAGCCGCCTCAACGTCGACGCAGCGTGGGACTCATCGTGACGGATGTCCACTTCAACATCGATCTGCTGCCATGACGAACGCTGTCACCCTCGGCTGGGCCGGTGTGGCGATCGCGGTGGCAAGCGACGGTTCGCCGCAGGTGGGGGCTGCCTGTCATCGCGTTGCTCGTGCTCGCACGTCACCGGGGGGAGCGGGACCGCGCGGCGGTCCATCACTGCTCATCGACTTCCACAAGACTTCCGACACGTGCAGACGGCGAGACGAGTCGAGGTCAGATGTCGAGCTGGGCGCGTCGGAGGTCGTGGTCTGCGAGGGTGGGCGGGAAAACCTGGTTGTGGTGGTGGTCGCAGGTGGTGTCGGCGGCGAAGCTGGGGCGTTCGAGGACGTACTTGCGGTAGCGGCGGAACGTGGTGGGGTCTTTGAGGGTGTCGACGAAGTCGGAGTACCTGGCGTGGCGCTCGAAGAAGTCGCCCGCGATCAGGTAGTGGAACGTCCCGATGGCGTTCTCGTAGTGGCGGTGTTCGGTGAAGGCTGGTTCGGCTGACCCGAGCTCTGCGAAACTGAGTGCTTCGGGCGTGTAGAAGAGCCTGATGAGCTTGTCGATGAGGGCGTAGGCGCCGACGATTTGCTCGTAGGTCTCTTCCATCTTTGCCGCGCCATTCTCTGGTCCGTCGCTGAGGCGGGCGTCGACCGCGTCGACCAAGAGGCGGGCGCTCTGCATTGCCATGTAGACGCCGCTGGAGAAGATCGGGTCGACGAACGCGGAGGCGTCGCCGACGACGGCCCAGGTGTCGCCCCACTTCTTAGTGACGGTGTAGGAGTAGTCTCCGTTGCGCTGCAGCGGCCTGATCTGGCGGGCGTCGGCGAGGATGCGGGCGGTGAAGGACGCGGCTCCCAGCTCTTCGAGGTAGAGGGCCTGCTGCCAGCCCTCGACGACTTGACCAGTGAGGCGCTTGCGCTGCTTTCGGTAGTAAGAGGTGTTCATGACGACGCCAATGCTGAGCCGATCGGTGCTCAGCGGGATCACCCAGATCCAACCCTGCTTGTCGCCGCCGAGGTAGACGATCTGGATCATGCCCTCCTCGAGGCCGTCCTCGTAGCGGGCGCCGGCCCAGTGGCTGCTGCTGAGCGCGGTGCGCTCGAGCTGCTGGTGGGCGACCTTGGTCTTCATGCGGTTCGCCAGGAACGTGTCGCGGCCGCTGGCGTCAATAACGAAGCGCGTCTCGACGGTGACCGGTCCGTCGGGACCGGTTGCGTGGCCCAGCGCGCGGCCATCCGTCCCTGCGCTGATCTCGACGTCTGTGACACGGGTCTCCTCGTGGACGGACGCGCCCTCCGCCCGCGCGTGCTGCAGCAGGAGATCGTCGAAGTCGGCGCGCAGCACCTGGAACGACAGCGCGCTTGGATTGAAGAGGTGCTTGCCGAAGCACCACGTGGTCGCGGTGGTTCCGTCCGTGTCCAAGAAGCGCGCGCCGGGCTTGCGGACGAACCGGCGCTCCATCTCCTTGAGCACGCCCAGTTCCTCGAACAACCAGTAGCAGAACGGCAGCATCGACTCGCCCACATGCTCCCGAGGGAACTTCGCCCGTTCCAGAACCACGACCTCATAGCCCCGTCGAGCAAGGAACGCCGCGCAGGTCGAACCAGCGGGGCCACCACCGATCACGAGTACATCGCTGGACAGCGTGGTGGTCACCAACCAAATCTAGCGCATTGGCAGCTGCAATTCCCGATTGTGCACAAGTGCGTCGCCCGCGCCTGAGCGCGGCTGGTCGATGGAGACCAAGATCGGTGGCGGGATGGACTCGCGGGCATGCATGCACGAGCATTACGGATGAGACTGTCGGGTCGCGTCTTTGCAGACACACGTCCATGGTCGGGCGCATTGGGAGCGCCTGCAGTTCAGTAGCGGCGGGACGCCAATCCCAAGAGCCGCCACATCAACGGTACGTGCGATCGTAGCTCGTACTGTTCACGTAGTGGATAGCGGCACGAGCCATCGCTCGGGCTATCAAGTACCAAGGCGTCCCAGGTCGCTCTGGGGTGGCGCCGAGACCGATGGGAGCTCGACCTCTGCCCGGTGGCTAGGAAGAGGCTCGAGGCCCGATCCTACGATTGAGGGGTGGTCGCCGGAGTCAGCTCGGAGGCCAGGCTCGTCGCCGGCGTGAGGAAACGCTCGACGAGTGGGCCCGTCTCGAGTCGCTGGGGTGCCTGCGCCACCGGGTCCGGCGGAGCGCGGCGGCGATGGAGGCGCTCGCACAGCGCGACAGGTCATGCACGACGAAGAGAGGCGTGGGCTGAGCGAGCTTGATCAATGTTGGGGAACCATCCGCTCGGGGTTGCGAGCCCAGGCGAGGAACGCCAAATGGCCGTAGGACGTGGAACGTTGTGCCGGTCAGCTGCTCGTAGGTCCCAGTCTCTCGACGAGCGCGACCGAGTCGACCGGTGTGATCGGCCGTCACCGCGCCACCCAGCGACTCCGGCCTCATCACGGTAAGCCGCGGTCGCGCCACGCACCACCTCGTACGGCACCGTCATCGAACGACCGGCTGTGACGCGGCAAGTATCGCGGCGTCCTCAAGGATCGAGAAAGCGTCGATGTCGGCGATTAGCGCGTTGCCGAGTCGGATCCAGCGGATGAACCCGCCCGGGGCAGCGGCCATGCCACCCATGCCGATCGCGACGGCAGCCTGCCGACTCGGATCGGCTATGAGCGCGAATACCGTCGAGCCTCCGAAGCCCCCGACGTGGCCGAAGCTCGATTGGTCCCACGAACCAGTCGCGCGGTCGCCGACATCGATCATGAACCCGTAGCCGAAGTCGGCATGCCGAGAGACGGCGTGGTCGAACGTCGACGGTCGCGTGCCTTCGGTGGCGGCGCGTGCGAGCTCGCGGTCGATCTCAAGCGGGCCGCTGCCGACTCGTGCCAGCAGGAGCGCATCGATGAGTCGGTGTGCGTCCTGGACAGGGCCGACAACTCCTGATGGTGGGCACGCCCACTCCACGCGGTATCGCGACGGCCGGACGTTCGTCTCACCTGCGAGGGGTTGCAGCGGGACAACCTCGGTTTTGCGCGCGGGATCTTGTAGGCCGAAGGTCGTGGCGGACATGCCACAGGGAGCGAACACGAAACGGTCGCACAGCGCCTGCACTGGCTCGCCATACGCGCGCTCGATCATGCCGCTGAGCAACCAAAAGCTGGTCGACCCGGTGTAGAACGGCGAGCCGGCCGGAGCGATCTTCGCGTCGTCGGTGGTCAGCACCATTTGCACGACGTCCGCGAGGACTGGCTCACGAGCGAACTGCGGGATGAGCTCGCGGAAGCCGGACGTGTGGTTCAGCAGGTGCAGCGTTTCGACGTCGTCGAAACGCTCCAGCTCGGGGAAGAATGTGGCCAGTCGGTCGTCGAGTCGCAGCTTGCCGCTACTCAGTGCCACGAGCGCTAAGGCCGCAACCGCGCACTTGCTCCCGCTTGTCCAGCGGAACAGAGCGTCGGCCGGCGCGCCGACGGCCGCGGTCGCGGGTGCCGATCCCGCGACCGATGCGACGGCGACGACCGCAGTCGCCCGACCGGTCGCAACCAGGTGGTCCGCGACGATCCCGCATTGATCGATGTCCAGCGCCTTATCCCTCACATTGCCGAGCATACCAATCGCGCTATATGCCAAGTCCAAAAGTGTCTGTTGTAGTTGAAGCCACGGGCGCTAATATCGATGGGCGTGGTAGAAGACAGCCCGCGCGCCAGGTCACGCACCGGTTGGCCGGCCTTGGCGACAGGCTCGTCGGAGCGCGCAACCAGCGGCACGACCTCGACCGCCGGTGCATCGCACGAGCGCACCGAAGCCTGGTCGAGCTCGACCGAGATCTCGGCCATCGGACTAGGAGCATCGTTTAGAGAGCCCGAAGGATCGCAAGCCGCCCGTGGAAACCGGAACCGTGATCACGCATGTCGAACGCTGGACGTGGGCGCCCTAGTTGGTCGGCCGCCATATCGTCACGTCCTCGTTGGTGGTCTCTCGAACCCCGGTCCCCTCGCGCACACGCACCCCTTGAGCGACAACAACCCCCTCGCTCAAAAGTTCGCGGCTCTCCCCGCGACTCCTGCCTTCGCCGAGCGAAGGTTAGCTGCCGCGGCACTAGTCGAAGCAGCAGGCCCACCCGCACATGGCCTTACCGAGCTCGGCGTAGACGCGACGGAAGTGTCCCGGCACGCGCGACCGCTCCGCTGCGATCAGGAACGTTTCGGAGAACTCTCCGAACATCGCTTTGTACGACCCAGGCGTTATGCTCGCGATCGCGGTCTCAACGATCTCGTAGAACGGCATGGACATCAGGTGCATCCAGTGCTCCATCGTGACGACCTGCTCCAAAGGCGATTGCCGGGTGTGCTCGACCGTAGGAGCACCGAACGACAGGAGGTCGCCACGGAGGTCGAGCAGCCGCTTGAGCACGAAGCCTCCCCAGATGTCGTCGTGACGGCTGAGCTGCCACCCGTCGAAAAACACGTCGGGGAGGAAGAAGTAGGCGGGCACGATCTCGGCGGCGAATGCGTTGTTCATGCCGCACAAGGGGACGTTCCCCAGCGCGACACGCGTCCCGTAGCCCGTCGCCCCAGGACACGACGGCGGTTGAGCCCGCAGCTTGTCAACGCCGTTGATGTCGAGGACGTTGTTCCACACGCCCATGTTGAGCTTGACCATGCCTGATGCAGTCGTCTGCTCCGGCGGAGGCAGGTCACTGTCGCGGCGCTCGTAGGGGAAGCCGCGAGCGTAGAACCCCGGCTGGTCGACGGAGTTGATCCAGTCCGCGCGGACCGCATCATGGTCGTCGGCCTCGCGGAGCGCGTGCAGGTGCGACGTCAGCCACCCCGGCTTCGGCCGGCAATCGTAGTCGAGGGCAATCACGACGTCGTAGCCCTCACGAAATGCGACGACGTGTCCGAAGTTGCGGGTAGCAGCGCACTTGTGGGCGATCGCACCATAGTTCTTGCCCATGAACGAGCGTTGGGCCGCGTAGTCGAACATCCGGACGTTCGGGCGAGATGGCGGCGCGATTTGACCGTCGCTGTCGTCGACGATGATGATCGGGATCTCTTCGGGAATCTCGGCGAAGAGCGACCAGTCGGGCTCGCTCACCGTCGGGATCACGACGACGACGGACCGGCCGTCGCTCTCGGCGCTCGCCTCAGCCAATGGTGGCTGCCGCGTAGCTGTCGCTCGGGATGAAGTGGCGGTCGAGGTAGGCCGCGAGGGCGACGTCCCATCGGGGCATCGGCGGAAACCCGTGCAGCTCGAGCATGTGGTTCCGCAGGGCCTCGGACGCAGGGCGCTGGGCGAAGAACTCGTCGGCGAAGAACGACGCATCGACCTCGACCACCTGCACGTCTCTCTCGCGACCGAGCAGGCGCAGCACCTCCCGGGCGACAGCCACGCGCGTCACCACACCTTCGCACGCGAGGTGGAACGTGCCGTAGTAGTCCGTCCCGACGAGGTCGACTAGTACAGCTGAGAAGTCGGGCGCAGACGAGGGCGTCCCCTGCTGGTCCCGCACGACTGAGACTGTCTCGACACCAGCTTCGACCTGCGCGACGACGCGAGACACGAACTTCGTGTCTTTGGCCCTCCCACCTCCGAGCATCCAACCGGCACGAACGATGAACGAGTCCTCCACCAGCTCTCGGACAACGCGCTCGCCCGCGAGCTTCGACCGTCCGTACACGTTGACCGGATTGGGCGCGTCGAATTCATCGTAGGCCTCGAGCTTCGCGCCGTCGAAGACCCCAGCAGTGCTCACGTACACCATCGGGATCCGGGCGCGGCGGCATGCGAGGGCGACCAGCTTCGTGCCGAGCGTGTTCGTCGCATAGGCGCGCCTGGGATCTCGCTCGCAGAGCTCCAGGTTGGTCTGTGCGGCGAGGTGGAACACGATCGACGGCGCGACGTCCCGAACGGCCGCCTCGACCTCCGCACGTTCGCGGACGTCGAGCCGCTGGATGGGTGGTCCTCCGGTGCCCCACACCGGGCGGTCGTCGGCGCAGAGGTCCGTCGCGACCGTCTCCCAACCCGCAGTCACCAGTGCGGGAGCGAGTGCGCTGCCGAGCATCCCTCCCGCGCCGGTGACCAGAGCGGTCACCGGCGTTTCTCGTCTCTGTGTCCGTCGAAGGCCATCCTGGTCTCCTGGCAATTGCTCAGTGCGAACTCTTCCAGCACACGGGCGAGTTGTCAATTATTTTGGCACGAATGTGCAAAGCCATATCAAGGCAATCGGGTCTTTTTGGCTTATAGATGCTCGACCAGATGGCGCGCAACGAGCGCGACCTGCACGTCGCTTCGCCCCCACCTCCGGTAGTAACGTGCAGCCTCGTCGATGCGGTCGGAGTGGTCCGCGTGTAGAGCGAACCGCGCGCGGTCCACGAGGTCGGCGGCATCCCACCGGTAGGTCACGCAGATCCGTTGCTCGCGCCACAGCGTTGCCTCGGGAACCAGGATTCGCTCGTGGAGTGGGTTGACCAGGAGCAAGCGCCTGCGCGCCATGGCCTCGGCGTGGCGGCAGCAGTTGTAGCCAAGGCCGGGAGGAGAGAAGACGACTCGCGACGCGTCGAGCGTCCTGGCGTACTGCTTGAGCAGCCGTGCGCGAGTCAGCTGATCGGCGCTCCAGAATGTCCGGTCCTCGAAGTGCAGTCGTGCCTCGCCGCCTAGCGCGGTCTGCAGAAGTGCGATCTGCCGAGCGCGTTCGGCCCGCGTCCGTACCTCTCCCGGGTCTGACGCGCTCTCCCGGAGCGGCTCCTCGGCCCCGCGCTCGGAGGAGTACTCGCCGACAAAGCTGAGGTCGTAGCTGGTGAAGGGCACGGGTGCTGCGTCGAGCTCGGGCACGATCGACGGGACGAATAGGGGGACGCGCTTCGGCCACGCCTCCTGGAACGAGGCCGGCAGCTGGTTTCCGAAAACGAAGTCGGCCTCGTTGGCGACTTGCATTGCCGTCCGCAGCCATCCGCCGTCGTGGGCCGACGTGTCCGGCCAGTCCCACCGGTCGAGCGAGTGGAACAGGACCGTGGGAGTGGGGCCGTCGAGGGCGCGAAGGCTTGGCGCCAGATCGCTTCGGCCGCGCCAGTCGGCGACGTTCAGGTTGATCAGGACGACCACGTCCGGGTTCGTCTCGACGAGGTCGAAGTGCTCTGAGACGGCAACTGGAGAGAAGTAGAAGGGAAACGGATTTCCTCGCGGAGCAAGGCACTTCATCCTGAGTTTGCGCATGGGTTCCATCCTTCGGACGAGTTCTCACCGTCAGGACAGTAGCGATGGCAAGTGAATTGCGCGGCTACGCAATTCCGGAAGCAACAGGGGTCACAGCCCAAATCCGATTGCTGTCAGCCCTCCGCAAGGGAAGTCTGCCCCTCGGCATCTCCTTCGCTCGGCACAGCTCCTTCACCGCGCGCGGCGCGGTCGGTCGTCGATGCCGACGCGAGGCTGGCGGCAACCGCGGGCGTCTGCTCCTTGGTCTCCGTAGCGGACTTGCCGCCGGCGGAAGGCACCCGCGCCCCACTCGCCAGCGACCTGCTGGTGCTGCGGGGCTGGTGCACTTCTGGCGTGGCGTGGTCCTCCCGAACCTTCATGTCCTCCTCCCAAACCTTCGACTACAGCGACCACTTCGCGTTCTGGCGGTCCGTCGCCTGGCTGAAGAAACGACACGTCGGCTTGAACATGCACACCCTCCTCCGTCGCCACTTCCCTGGCTGGAGGATCCGTGACGGCGGGGTGTTCGGGCCCTACTGAGTCAACATCGAGCGCTACCGCTACCGGGACGAACAGATCCCTACACCATGGTCGACGACGACAGGACCACCAGCGCCCTGAACATGTGGAGAGCCGGGCTCGGTGGAAGTCGCACGTCCGTTTCGGAGGGCGGGCGGGAGAAACCCACCGATCGAGAGACGGCAGCGCGCTGCGGTCCGACCGTACACCTATGTCTGGACCTGGGACGGCTGGGCGGATCTCGTCGCCATCGTCGACATGCTAGCCAAGGTGGTGGGCTGGCGGGTGGCCACGTTGTGTTCCGACCTGGCCCCCGACGCCTTGGGGGTGGCGGTGTGGTCCCGGCGTAGCCAGCAAAACCGCCGTCCCATATAAGACAGCGTGAGCGACGGTCTCATGCGCGGTGATAGGGCGGACAGCCGAGAGTCACCAGCCGGCCGAGACCTCGTCGGGCTCAGCGCACAAACAGCGGCCAATCAAAAGCGTGGGCGGTTCAGCTCCAGTCCGGTTCTCGCCACCGGATAACGCAAATGTCTGCCGTGCTCTCCGCCTTGAATCGGCACCTCTGTCGCTGTCAGATGCCATCCAACGCCACACTAGAGGGAGCGTACTAGCTCGACGAGACGGAGGTCATTGACGGCAGACGCTGTGCGACCGAGCATCCGCTCAAACATGTCTGGTGGTGTCGCAGGATGGGCCTCTGCGCTTCTCCTGACAAATTCCTCGCGGCGTTCTCGCGGTCTTTCGCCGAATCCGACCTGGATCAGTACGAGTTCTGCCAACGCGAGCCGGTAGCTCAAGTCAAGCTGCGACCGGTCAATCGGGCGTCCCGCCTCACGGCGCTCCTGCTGGTAGTAGTCCAGAATCGTGGGCTCGAGGGAGCGGCGCTCAGGGCCGTCGAAGGACGTTACGAGCAGCTTGGAAAGGTCTTCGCCGCCATGGCCTTGGCGGGCTAGCTGCCAGTCGATAAGGACGCATTCTCCCTTGTCAGCGAACATCACGTTGCCCAGATGCAGGTCGCCGTGTACCAGAACGTCCGCCGACGCGTGCAGCAACGAACTCACGGCAGCGAAGCTCTCGGCGGCGGCCACTGCAGCCCCAGCCACTACGGAAGCGTCCTCGGATCTGAATTCAGCCATGAGCGAGTCGGCACGACGCTCAGTCGCGTCCAACGCCCACACTGGCGAGCGGATAGAGCCGAGGTCACGTCCGTATGACGCTGCCTGCACTCTGGCAACCGATTGCACGACCGACCGGACGTCGGGTTCATCGGCCGTCCAACGGTCGCCACTACGCAGGCCCCGGAGATCCTGCAGTAGGAGGATGGAGGTCCCGTCGTCATCGAACCGGGAGCCGTAGCACTCGGCCAATCCGTGGGCGGTGCCTTGGAGAATGTCGTAGGCAACGTGCTCGTTCCGGAACAGGCCTGCGGAGACCAGGCGACCGAGACGCTCGTTGTCGTCCTTAACCGGGATCTTCGCGATCGCGCATCGAGGACCGCGCACGCCCGCTCGGTATTCGAGTTCGAGCGAATACAACTCCGATGTCGCTCCCGACGCGGCGAGAGGCACGATCTCCAGCGCGCCAATTGAGCCCACCGAGTCGAGCACCCCCCGAGAGACCATCATCGCTTCGACCTCTGCAGCCGACAACGGAAACGCCTGAGCGCTCATGTCGATCCTCCTCACGCACGAAGCCCACCGGCAGCCCGCCGAATACTGATGCTCCTATGTCTGTCAAGACAAAAGTTTGGCGTCGGCCGTTCGCGTCGGGCATGACAGGGACGAGCCACTCGAGCAGGTGAGGGCAGGCTCTTATCAGGCCATCGTTCACGCGCTCGCCGACAAGGCGAGGTGTTGTTCGAGCGGCGGGCCGGCACATCACTAGAAAGCCAAGGTGGGTGGATGGAGGGCGCGAATCGAGAGCCAGGCCCGCCGCTCGAACGATCTCACCCCCGCGGCGGGTTCTTGTAGACCTCGGAGGCGATGTAGCGCTTGAGGATGTGCATGACCTCGCGTTTGGTCTTGCCCTCGGGGAGCCGACGAGGGACGTAGGCGCGGGTGCGGTCCTCGTGACTCATCCCCACCATCGCGATCCTCCGCAGAGCATGGTTCTCTTGGCGATCACCGGACCGGTTCAGGCGATGGCGGATGGTCTTGCCCGACGACGCCTGGATCGGTGACAACCCGCACAGGTGCGCCCACGCAGCTTCGGACGCGAGCGTTCTGGGTAGTCGCCGGCCGCGACCAACAAGGACGCAGCGGCGTCGGTGCCGACGCCGTAGAGCGCGAGCAGCTCGGCCACGGTCGTCGCGACGAGGACGTCGAGCTGACCGTCGAGCTCGGCCATCTCGGCATCGACGTGAAGCCGGAAACGGCCAAGTACCCGCAGCGACGTCTTTGTCGCGAACGTCACTGGGCCCGAACGTGGTCGTGGACGAAGCGATGCTGCGTGCGCCGAGCTGGCTGCGGGAGATGCCATCGAAGCGTTCTCGCAGGTCATCCGCGGACGGTGAAGCCAAGATGGCGGATCTAGTTCATTCTCTTGACCGGCACGGACTGGCCTGACCTGCTAGCCACGGTTAGCGCTCGGATCGCTTGGACGTTTCTAATCCTGGTCCTGGCGAGGCCGCGGGCTCGGCGACCTTGGGCAGCCCGGGCAGCCTCGACCGCGTCGATCAGATCGGACTTGCCGGCTTGGCGACGTCGTTGCCGGTTCGGCTGGTAAACCTCCACCACCTTCACACCGCAACAAGCGACGGGCTCGGGTGAGCGAGGCGCCGTAGGAGCCGGTCCCTTCCACACCGACCAGCTCGAGCTTCCCGCATCCGCATTTGACTCCCCTCCCGCAGCCTCTGGACTAAACGCAGGCAATCAAAGACCTAGATGACCTGGGGTGAGTTCGTCGCGCGTCGCCCGCGCTCATCGGCTAAGGACTTGGGCCCGGGTCCGGCACTCGCCTGGCGAATTCGATGATGCAGAACTCGTTGCCCTCCGGATCCGCCATCACCTGGAAGCGCTCGCCCTCTTTCACGACGATGTCTCCACGACGTTGCGCGCCATCGAAGAGCGCAGACTCGACGGCCGCCTCGAGCTGGTCGGTATGGAGGTCGATGTGCAGATGATTCTTCTGTACCCGCGGCTCGGGGACGCGTTGGAACGCGAGCTTGGGTCCTCCGGGCACGGCTGGCTCGGTGTCGTGCCACCGGTGATCGGTCTGCACGAGCCGCAGGCCGAGCAGGTGGCACCAATACGCGCTCAATGCCTCTGGGTTGTGACAGTCAACGACGACCGCTCCGACGCGCATCTCGGACCGAGGCATGATGTCCTTGACATTACGTCGAGTCTCAGCGGAGTCGTCGGGCGAGAAGCCCGACCGCTCGACGATCTCGTCATGAAGGCGCGCGACGGTGAAAGGGGTGGTGGTCCGCTAGCCACTTCTGAACCTCGACGGCGTGAAGCGAAGTAATCGAACTGGCGGTGACGTTTGGAAGGCGCAGATCACGATGGCGCCTCGACGCGAAACCAGCTACTCGCGGGCAAGAACGACGCCTAGCCTGAGCGATGGTGCAGTTGCCCGATGACCTACCGTTGGTCGAGGGGAGTGCCGTTCGCGTGGTCCTCCAGGACGCCGAAGATCGTGTCCTGCTTCTGCGGATCCGTGAACCGATGCACTTACCGGGCGAGTACTACTGGGAGCTGCCCGGCGGGGCGTCGACAAATCGGAGTCCTAGGTCGAGGCGGCGGTCCGCGCGGTCTTCGAGGAGACTGGCGTCGCGATCCATGCAAGCGATGTCAGCATCCCGATATGGCGTCGTCGTGTGACGTTCCGGCATGCGGGCACGCGCCGGCTGCAAGACGAAGTCGTCGTTCGGGTCCGTATCGACGCCTCCTCGCCGTCGATCGACCGATCCCACCAGCTCGAGGACGAAGTCGAGACGTGTGTTGACGCCCGGTGGTGGTGGATCCCTGAGATCAAGGCGAGCAGAGAGGGCTTCTTTCCAGGACAACGGCCAGTCTTGCTCGGCCCGTTTCTCGATGGTGCGCTCATTGACGAACCGTTCGAGCACTTCACCTAACGCCCTGGACAGAGCGCAACCACGGTTGCGGTCGCTCAGCGGTTGCGGAGGCCAAGAGGATTAAATCGCCGGCGCGCCGTGCTCGCCTGTGCCCTCAGGCGCATTTGCTTGGTGAAGCCGTGGCCTGCGAGCTGACTTTCCGCCATACATCACGGGAGCCCGGACGACCGGGCTGAGAGGCTGGCTGCTGGCTGGCGACCGGTTGAACCTGATCCGGGTGGTCATAGCGGCGAAGGGAGGTGCTTGATGGGAGGGCGAAGAGAGTCAGGCGAGAGAGGTGTGTTGCGACAGCTCTGGTGCGCACCTTGGTCGCGCGTCTGTGCCTTGTTTCGCGGTCGGCGCTGATGTCTCGTTTCGTGGCGACGAGTCGATGCTGGCCGTTGTAGACACTCAGCCCGGCTTCTACCGCGGGAGGGACGACGTCGAGCCAGCGGTGTTCTCGTCGTTCGTGGGCCGTGTGGCGTGGTGGTCGTCGTGGTCGCGGCGGCGCCGGGCGTACCGGTTGTTGTCACGACAGAGCGACACAGCCCAACGGCGGCACGGCTGACGAAGCCGTCCGGTCGTTACCGGCGGGCTCTCCCGTATTCGAGAAGGCGTGTTTCGACATGAGTGCCGACTAGTTGATCCTAACCGCTGTGGCGGGCACGGAACGACGGACTGCGGGCGTCGTTTGTCGACGCCTGCTGATACCTCGATAGTCAATACCTCGATACGCTAGTGGTCAAGGCGAAGAGAGTTCAGGTCGTCCCCACCCGTGCCTCCAACACAGCCAGGCGTCGGCGACGCCGCGGGCGAGGGGGTCACTGTGAATCGAAAGGGCGCTCGTGATCGCCCGACCTCAGGTCGGTCGGGGATGCGGCCTCGTGGCGAAGCTCGCGGATCTCATCGATCAACTCACGGATGACGCGGGCGCGCATGGTCCGCTCACCGCCGAAGTCCTCCGCCGGGTAAAGGCCTTCAAGTTTAGCATCGGTGAACCGCGAAGACCTCCCGCATAGGGCCAAACATACGTTCGCTCCGGCTTCGCGTCAAGCGGGCTCCCAATTTCACCTCTTGCGCATTTCGGTAAACCGCGTATGATTTGCGCCCGTCACGCCACGTGGTCTCGTAGGGAGGTTGGGGGCCACGACCCAGCGAAGGAGTAACCCTCCAGAGTCGGGCGGGAGTCGGCGGCAGATGCCGTCCACACCTCGGCGTGCCACCTCCCCTCAGAAATCCGACTCGCGCGTGTCGCGATCGGGGTGAGCCGATGCACGTATCTGGGGTGAGGGATCGGAGCTTGCGCATGCCCGCGTACCGGAACAGGCCAACTCGACGATGCGTCGCCGCGTTTGTCGCGGCCGCTGCCATCACGCTTGCTGGCTGCGACCGGGACTCCGGTGCATCGACAACCACGACGACATCGGACCGGACGACCACGACGGAGACAACGGCGTCTCCAATGGAGGAGGACGTCCTCGTTGGTTATCGCGCCTACTGGGACGCGTATCTCGCCGCCGGAGATCCGATGGATCCCGAGCACCCTCTCCTCGCAGAACATGCAACCGGACCCGCGCTAGAGGCCGTCCAGCGATCGTTCCTGTCGCTGAGGTCGGGCGGCAAGGTGATCCGCGGCTCGCTCGACCTCGACCCGCGCGTCGTCGACGTGGATGACCCCACGGCACGCGTCCGTGACTGCTACGGCGACGACACCGGCGTCTACGACGCAGAGAGCGGCGAGCGGGAGGACGAGCCAACCGGTCAGCGGCACCTCGTGACGGCAACCCTTCGGCTGGAGGAAGGCACATGGAAGGTGGAGCGTCTAGAAGACGAAGGTCTCGGCTGTACCGCACCCTGATCGCGATTGCCACCGCGATCAGCGTCACCTGGCCGAGCGGCATCCCTGCCGGAGCGGACGCGTCCGGCTTCGGCTACACCGATGGCGAGAGCGTGACCGCGGGTGCGGAGTCAACCGCGAACCGCCCGACGAGCCGCAAGCGAACGAGCACGACTCGGCCCAGCTGCTCGTGGGATCGCCTGAGCCAAGACGATGCGATCGTCGCCGACCGGCTGGCGGAGGCGTCATGGTCGGAGCCCACGAGTCCAGGAGATGGGACCTGGTACCACAAGCTCTGCCAACGGTCGGGCGACATGACCGCGGGCGTGATCTGGGTTCCGCAGCGGACGCGGGCCAACCCGAGTGTGCTGGCGGAGAGGGCGCTCGACGAGGCGCCGATCCCGTTGCCAGCACCGCAGATGAACCCGCCCGCGGACGAGGGCGCCGTCGTCAACGTCGAGCTCTGGCTCTGGATAGATCCTGAGCAGTGGCAGCCGGTGTCGGCGTCGGCGGGCGCAGGGGGAGTGCAGGTCACCACGGTGGCAGCGCCGGAGCGGGTCGAGTGGAGCATGGGCAACGGCGACACGGTCACCTGTGTGGGGCCGGGCACCCCTTACGACTCCGACCGTCCTCCGGATGAGCAGGAGACCGATTGCACCTACACCTACCGCGAGGGCTCCGCGCGGGCACCCGAAGGCCGCTTCACTATCACCGCCACCGTCACCTGGACCGTGCGCTGGTCGGTCTCCGGAGCTGTCGGCGGAGGTGAGCTCGCTCCCGCGACTCGCACATCGGAGGTCGACATCGCTGTGGCCGAGATCCAGACCCTGAACCGATGAGGAGGACCTGATGGCTGCGACGCTCGGACGGAGCCCGTCCACGAAGGGAGCTGGACGAACGCTCACGGGGACCTCGTCTCGCCGAGCGATGACCCCTCGCAGCAGGGGTCGAGTGGCGGCCGGAGCCCTGTTCCTCGTCTGTGCAGCCGTCCTCGCGTTCCTCGTCTACGGCAGCGTCGGCGACCGCGAGGCTGTCCTCGCCATCACCCAGGTGGTCGACCCGGGGGAGCGGATCGGCGTTGAGGACGTCGACGTGGTGATGGTCGCGGCCGACCGAGCCGTGCAGACCGTGCCCTCGGCACAGCGGGACGCCGTTGTCGGCCAACGGGCCGCTACCCGGCTGTTGCCGGGGTCGCTTCTGACTCCTGCGTCGTTCTCGGACGGCGGCCTCGTGCCGGACGCGTACACCAGCATCGGAGCGGTAGTCCGTCCCGGCCAGTACCCGCTCGGCCTTCGAGCGGGCGACGGCGTGCTGGTCGTGGTGCCGGGCGACCCCGATGGCGACCAGCCCGTCACTGCCGTGATCGTCGCCGTGTCATCGTCGAGCGGAGCCGACGGCGCCGCGATCTCACTAGCCGTGCCCGACGCTGACGCCCGCCGGCTCGCCGTCGCGGGGTCGGAAGGCCGGCTCCTGCTCATGGTCCCGACGCCATGACCGTGATCGCGGTCATCTCGGTGAAGCACTCGCCCGGCGCGACGACCGCGGCGGTCGCGCTGGCCACCGCCTTCGGCCCCGAAACGGTCGTCGTAGAGGCGGACCCGGCGGGAGGAGACATCGCCGCCCGTGCCCGTCTCCCGGTCGAGCCTGGGCTCGTGACCATGGCTGCAGCGGGCAGGCACGCGGGAAGCACCGTCCACATGGCGGCCCACTGTCAGAGCCTTTCGAGCGGGACCAGCGTCGTGGTCGCACCGGCAGAGCCCGCTCAGACCACCAGAGCCATCCAGGGACTCGGCGAGCGGCTGATCCCCGGGCTCCGGGGCGCCGCCGCGGTGAGCGTCGTGGACGGGGGCCGTTGGGACGAGAGCTCGATCGCCACCGCGGCACTTCGCGGTGCGGACCTCGTCCTGTTGGCGGTGGAGCCTTCGGTGGCAGGCGTCGCGCACGCCGCTGAACGGATCGACTCCATCACGCGGCGGCTTGGCGCCCGGTTGGCGGTCCTCCTGTCGGGCGACCGGCCGTATACCCCCGAAGAGGTCGAGGAGGCACTCTTCGTCCCCGTGGTCGGAGCCCTCCCGATCGATCCTCGGGGCGTTGCTGCTCTCTATCTCGGCGCGCCTGGCGCCGCTCGACGGTCGCCGTTGGCGCGGGCCGCCCGAAGCGCGCTTGACCGAGCCGGCGAACTGGTCTTCCCCGACAACGAAGCCGAGGTCCGATGACGACTGCGCCTGTCGACCAGGCTCTGGTCGACCGCTTCCGCGCTGCAGTCGCATCCGCTCTCAGCAGACGGACCGCCGAGGACCGACTCTCCCTGGGCCGAGTCCTCGACCGTGACGATCAGGCGGCACTGGCCCGCAGCCTCCTGCATACCGAACTGGAGGCCTACGCGGCGGAGTGCCTCGCGGAGCGGATGCCGGTGCTCACCGAGGACGAGGAGGAGGCCCTCGCTCGTGCGGTAATCGACCGGATCTTCCAGCTCGGTCGGCTGCAGCCACTGCTCGACGACGAGCGGATCCAGAACATCACGGCCAACGGCTATGACCGGGTGTGGCTCGAGTACGCCGACGGCACGAAAGTGGCCGGGCCGCCGCTCGCGGGCAGCGACGCCGAGCTGATCGAACTCCTCCGCGAGATCGGTCGCCGCTACGGCCTATCCGAGCGGGAGTTCAACCCCGGGCGACCTTCTCTCAACCTCCAGCTTCCCGACGGCAGCCGGGTGTTCGCAGTCGCGTGGGTGTGTGACCGACCAGGAATAGCGATCCGCCGTCACCGCCTGCTCAAGGTGACGCTCGAAGACCTCGAACGTCTCGGCACCGTCGACGGCACGCTCCGCCAGTTCCTCGCCGCCGCCGTGCGGGCGCGGAAGCAGCTCATCATCGCGGGCGCCACGGGTGTGGGGAAGACGACGATGCTGCGCGCGCTGGCGAGCGAGATCCCGCCCGAGGAACGGATCATCACGATCGAGACCGAGCTGGAGCTGGGTCTCGATCGCTTCGAAGATCTTCACCCCGATTGCCACGCCCTCGAGGCGCGCGAGGCGAACGTCGAAGGTGTGGGGACGGTCACAGCCGCACAGCTGGTGCGGATGTCGCTTCGCATGAACCCCGACCGCGTCATCGTCGGAGAAGTCAGAGGCGACGAGGTGATCCCCATGCTCAACGCCATGAGCCAGGGCAACGACGGGTCGATGTGCACCGTGCATGCCGACTCCTCCGGCACCACCTTCAACAAGCTTGCGCTCTACGCGATGCAGGCGCCCGAGCGCCTGTCCCTGGAGGCCACGGCCCAGCTCGCCGCTACCGCGATCGACCTGGTGGTGTTCATCGCTCGGAAGCGCAATGACCGCTACGTCGCGAGTGTCCGCCAAGTCGTCGGCGTGCAGGGACCTGCCGTCGTGACAAACGAGCTGTTTGCGCCGGGCTCCGACGGCCGGGCGGTCCCGTCGGTGCCAGTGCCCGCTGACCTCGTGTCTGACCTCGCGGAGGCCGGGTGGGATGCCGACGCCCAACGGGGGATGGGGCTGTGACGGGTGTCCTCGCCGGCGCGGTTGGGGGGCTGTTCGCCCTCGGCCTCCTTCTGGTGGTGAGCGGCCTCCGCGGCGACGGCGGCGCAACTCCTGCAGGCACGACGGAGCGACGCCCCGTGCGGCTTCCGGCCCGACGCGCTGCGATCGCGGTGGCACTCGGGCTCGTGATGCTCGCGCTGACGCGGTGGCCGGTGGCGGCTGTAAGCGTTGCGCTCGCCGGGTGGTTCGCCGCTGAGCTACTGGGCGGCCGGCACGCTCGCGAGAGAGCCGTAGCTCGCACGGAGGCGATCGCGTCCTGGGCCGAGATGTTGCGGGACACCATGGCCGGCGCGCACGGTCTGGAGGAGGCGGTTATCACGACGGCAGCGGTCGCGCCCGAGGCGATCCGTCCGGAGGTGACCGCTCTGGCAGTGCGCTTGGAACGGGAACCGATCGATGCCTGTCTCCGCGACTTTGCCGACGACCTGTCGCACCCGACAGGCGACCTGGTCGTCACCGCGCTGCTGCTCGCATCGGACGGCGCCGTCGGCGATCTCAGTGAGCTGCTGGGAACGCTCGCGCTCGCCGCCCGTGAGGAGGCGGGCATGCGGTTGCGAGTCGAGGCGGCACGGGCGCGCATTCGAACGGCGGTACGGGTTATCGCTGCGGTCACGGCAGTCACCGCGGGCGGGTTGATCGTTCTGAACCGCTCGTACCTCGACGTCTACGCGGGGCTTGCCGGCCAAGTCGCCCTCGGCGCCGTCGCGGCCTGTTGGGGCGTGGGGCTCTGGTGGCTGTCCCGACTGGGCGACTACATCGCACCTCAGCGGTTCCTCGCCGTCGCCAGGGATAGGGAGCGATGACCGGCGCCCTGCTCGTCGGGCTGCTCGCGGGCGTCGGAGTGCTGCTCGTGGCAACCGGCCTCGCGCCCGCACCGCCGCCGCTCCAGCGCGAACTTTCCAACCTGCAACGCCGACCGGTCCACACGCCGCTTGCAGGAGCACAGCGCTCGTCTAGTGTCGTCGCCGCCGGGGGGCGTCTCGAAGCGACTGCCGTAGGTCAACGCCTGACGCTCCCGCTCGGCGCCGACCTGCGCATCACGAACAGCACTCCTGCCGAGCACCTCGGACAGCGAGCGCTCGCTACCGCTGCTGGAGGCATGGCTCCGCCCGTCCTAGCCGCGCTCCTCTGGTTGCTCGGCACTGACCTCAACTTGGCGTTTCCACTGTGGCTCAGTGCTGCCACCGGTTCACTTGGGTTCGTCTACCCAGCGATGCGGTTGCGATCGAACGCCGCCGAACGCCGCCGGAGCTTCCGACACGCCCTCTCCGCGTTCCTCGACGTCGTCGCCATCAGCCTCGCCGGGGGACGCGGTGTCGACACGGCGCTGCGCGACGGTGCCACAGCCGGTCACGAGTGGCCGTTCGAGATGCTCCAGAGCGCCCTGCTCGACGCTCGCCTCAACGGTGAGCCCCCGTGGGTCGGGCTGGGTCGGTTGGGCAACGACATGACCATCCCCGAGCTGGAAGAGCTGGCGGCGAGCGCCGCCCTCGCGGGCGACGAGGGCGCTCGGGTGCGTGCCTCACTGACTGCCAAGGCGCGAGCGCTGCGACTGCGCGGGCTCACCGACGTCGAAGCCGCCGCGAACTCGGCCAGCGAAACGATGTCACTCCCCGTCGTTCTGCTCATGGCCGGGTTCGTCATATTTCTCGGCTTCCCTGCAGTGATCCGAGTACTTCAAGGCATCTGAAAACCCAAGGAGGAGTCATGTTGAGAGCCAGTGTCCATGTAGTCGCCATGGTGCCTGTTCGCGCCTGGCGGCGGCTTCGGCGAGAGGACCGCGGTGAGACCACCGAGAAGGTGATCATCACCGCACTCTTCGCCGCCCTCGCGCTCACCGCCGCGACGATCATCACGTTGAAGGTGACCGACAAGGCCGAGAGCATCCCTGTCGACCGACCTCCTGCCAGCCAGAGCGGCGACACAGGCGACGGCACTCTCGGCGAGTGACAGCGACACGCCCACGCTCCGAGGACGGTGACGCCGTCACCGAGTTGGTGCTGGTGGTTCCGGTCTTGATGTTCCTCATCCTTGCCGTCGTGCAGTTCGGCGTCTGGTACCACGCCCAGCACGTCACTGTCGCCGCGGCACAGGAGGGCGCACGCGCCGCCCGGTTGGAACTCGGAACGGCGGACGACGGCGAGCGCACCGCGCGGGACTTTCTGGTCGCCACGGGCTCCGGTGTGGTCGTCGAGGCGGCGGTGAGTGCGACACGTGACGCGGAGGAAGTGAACGTAATCGTCACAGGCCGTGCTGTCAGCGTGATACCCGGCCTCTCGTTGAGGGTGAGAGGCCAAGCCGCCGGTGCCGTGGAGACGTTCCGAGCGGACATCCCATGAAGCGAGAGCGTGGTTCCGCTGCCCTTGAGTTGGTCTTGGTGACGCCGGTCCTGGTCGCACTGCTTCTCTTCGTGGTCCTCGTCGGGAGGCTCGCAGCCGCTCGATCCGACGTGGATCGCGCCGCACGCGACGCCGCCCGGGCGGCCTCCCTCGCGCGCTCGCCTGCCGAGGCTGTCGCCGCCGCCCAGGCCGCTTCGTCCGCCGCGGTGGGGGAGTCACTCCCATGCGCGGCGTTGGAGGTGAACGTCGACACGTCCAACTTCGAGCCGGGCGGGACGGTGACGACCGCCGTCACGTGCACGGTCGCCCTCAGTGACCTCGCCGGCCTCGCAGTGCCAGGAGCACGCACTCTGCAGTCCGACTTCCGCGAACCCGTCGACAGGTACCGGGCGGTCCGGCAATGAGCGAACGAGGGTCGGTGACCGCCTTCACGGTTGTGTTCACAGTCGCGCTGCTCGCAGTTGCCGGACTGGTCGCTGACGGAGGCCAGCTGATCGCTGCCCACCGGAGGGCGTTCCACGAAGCGGAAGCGGCCGCCCGGGCAGGCGCCCAGGCTGTCGACGTCGCGCGGCTGCGAACTGGTGGGGGAGTGGCGGTCGACGCTGACGAAGCGCGCCGGGGATCGATCACCCACGCAGAGGGGCGTGGTGTGGCCGCGGAGGCGTCGGTCGACGGCGACGTGGTCGAGGTGATCGTGCGGTTCGAGTACGAGTTCCCCCTCCTCGGGGCCTTCGGAGTCGGGCCGATCGAAGTGGAAGGCATCGGTAGGGCAAGGGCCCTCAGGGGAGTCCGTGCAGGAGGTGACACATGACCCGAAGCAGGTTGAGCCGCGTCGTCGCCGCCATCGCGTCCGGCGCGGCGCTTGCCGCGTTGCTGGTCGGCCCGCCCGTGTTGCTGGCAACCGCGGTGGGTTGGCCGTTGCCGCGGGAGCTGCCGACGATCGAAGAGGTCGTGGCGACGATCCGAGGCTCGCGTGTCGACGCGACCACTGTGATGAAGGTCTTCGCCGTCGCCGGGTGGCTCGCCTGGCTCCAGGTCCTTGCCTCGGCAGCTGTCGAGGTGCGGGGGCACATCGCGGGGCGCGCCGCGGCGCGAGTGCCGGGAGGTGGGCTGCTTCAGCCGACGATCCGCCGCCTCGTGTTCGCCACGACGCTCGTGACGAGCGGGATGCGGCTCGTGGAGCCGGCCACGGCCTTCGCTGTACCGACGAGTTCTCGCGCCTCGGAACCCACCGGCGCGCCGCTGCATCACGTCGCACCGCGGGATCGGGCACAAGACGGGGCGGCATCGATGAAGACCGTCACGGTGAAGCCCCGTGACTCGTTGTGGGTGCTCGGCGAGCGCCACCTCGGTGACGGATTGCGGTGGCGTGACATCTGGGCGCTCAACCAGGGCAAGCAATTCCCTGACGGCCGCCACTTCCACGACCCAGATCTGATCCGACCCGGCTGGGAGCTCGCCATGCCGGACGACGCGATCGGCCTCGATCCATTGCCCACTCCACCCGCGCCGCCCCCTGCACCATCTCCTGAGCCTGCTCCGGTAGAAGGCGCATCGACACCAGCAACCCCGTCGCCGGACGCGGTCACCAGGACGGATCCTTTGCCAGGAGAGGTAGTTGACGAGCCGGCACCCGATGCCGACCAGGAGAGCGACGACGGATCCGTGACGTCGGGCGTCCAGCCCGCGGTCCTCGCAGCCGGGAGCTTGCTTGCTGCAGGACTCATCGCCGCGCTCGGCAAGCTGCGGGCGACGCAGCTCCGCGCCCGCATGCCTGGTAGGCGTCCGCCCCTTCCGCCCGAGGAGACACGCCCCGCGGAGGCGCGACTCCGTCGCGCTGCCACGGGTGCCGAGCCCGACCGCCTCGACGCCGCGCTCCGTGCCCTGGCCGCCCAGCTATCAACGGTCCGTCCGACGCCAACGATCCAGGCCGTGACCGTCGCTGCTGACACGGTCGAGATCCTCCTTGACCAAGAGGTCTATGCGGCGCCTGGCCCCTTCACTGTCGAGGCGGGCGGCCGCGCGTGGACTCTCGAAGCTACGGTCCCGACCGCCGACGTGGAGGCCTTGGGTGCTTCGTACGCGTCGCCCGCGCCCGCGCTGGCGTCCGTCGCGCTGGTCGACGACCGTCAGCTTCTCCTCGACTTGGAGGCCTGCCGCCGGGTGGCGATCACGGGAGGTGCCGACGCCGCGCATGTGCTCTGGTCGATCGGCTACAGCCTGGCCACCAGCGCGTGGGCCGACGACATCGAGGTCGTTGTCGTAGGTGATGTCCCGGCGGGGCTTGCCCGGCTCGACCGTGTCCGACGAGTGGGCTCAGTCGAGGAAGCGTCGGAGGAACTGACCAAGACCGCAGCTTCGGTGCGTGCCGAACTGGATCAGAGGGGCTATCCGTCGACCACGGCCGCTCGGATGGCGTTCGCGAGCGATCCGTGGACCCCAGTCGTCCTGCTCGTGGACGGTCCAGCCCGCGCAATCGGCGATCTGCTCACGGCCGCCGGTACCGGAGCGGGCCTCGCAGTGGTTGCGGCGGCGGAGGACACGGCCGGCTTCGACGTCACCCTTGCCGTCGAGGACGGGGACGTGGAGGTTGGCCCACTCGGCATCCGCGGCCGGGTGATGTCGTTGCCGAGTGACCTCGCCGACGATGTTGACCACCTGTTGACGACCGTCATGGACCGGTCAACGGGTCCACCGACACTCCTCGAACCCGTTGACGGACAGGAGCCCGAGCAGGCTGAGGTCGGGGATGACGCCGTCTTGGTCAACGTCCTCGGGCCGGTAGAGGTCGTCGGAGGAAACGAGCCGATCGATCGCCGGCGCTCGACAGAGCTGTTCGTCTACCTCACGCTCCATCCGTCCGGCGTGGACGAGTCGCGCCTCCGCGCCGCCCTCTGGCCAGAGAGCAACCCATCGCTGCACCTGCTGAACCAGACGATCAGTCGCGCCCGCGCCTGCCTCGGGGCTGCACACGAGGGCTCGCTACACCTGCCGCGGCAGGAGGACGGCCTATACCGCGCCGGGATCCACGTCCATACAGACGTGATGGCACTAGAGACGGCGTACCGGAGAGCGAGCAAGGAAGCGTCCGACGAGGCGATGACTGACCTCCAGGCAGCGCTGGCAAGGATCAGGGGCCTACCGTTCGAGACCACCAAAGGCGGGTGGGAGTGGGTTCATACCGAAGGCCTCGCCGCCGCTCTCTCGGCGCTGGCTGCCGACGCTGCCCATTGCCTTGCCGAGTACGCCCTCAGCGGAGGCAACCCCCGCACCGCCATCTGGGCAGTGCGACAAGGCCTCCTCGCCGCGCCCGGAGACGAAATCCTCTACCGAGACCTCATGCTGGCGCACGACGCAGAGGGGAACCCCGGCGGCGTGAAGGCCGTCATGCAAGAGCTGCTCCATGTTGTCGACGGCCTCGAGCCACATGACTCGGTCCATCCCGAGACCGCCGAACTGTACGACCGGCTCGTCAGCCCCCGGCCGACACGCGCAAGCCGAGACTCCGAAGCAGCCCACCATTAAACGCCTAATACACGGGTGATCGTTGTTGCATCCCCGTGCATCTGGCTGGCGGCGGC
>CAZWDB010000017.1:0-5013 GCA_964632885.1 uncultured Acidimicrobiales bacterium
AACTTGAGGCAATAACGAACGGAATCCGTTCGTTATTGCCTCAAGTTCGGCCGGAGAAGGCGAAGTCGGCTTCCGACAGCCAGTTTTCGAGGTCGGCGGCGGGCCGGGCGACGCTCACGTGGTGTCCCTGGACCTCGTCACAGCCCAAGTCGGCGAGCCAGTCCCATGCGTCCGAAGACTCCACGCCTTCGGCGACGACCTGAAGGCCGAGGTCGTGGCCGAGCCCGATGATCGACTGCACGATGCGGGTGCTGCGCGACCCGCCGGGGTCGCCGCAGAAGGACCTGTCGATCTTCAGCTCGTCGAGCGGAAGTCCGTTGAGATACGCGAGCGATGAGTAGCCGGTTCCGAAGTCGTCGATGCTCAGCCGGATGCCCATGTCCCGGATGCGTCGCAGCAGCTGTCGAGCCATAGGGAGGTCCTCTACCATCTGCGTCTCGGTCAGCTCCAGGGTCAGGCGTCCATCGGGCACGCCCCGCTCGAGGACACGCGTGAGAAGCCGCACGAGCGAAGGGTCGTACAGGTTCCGGGCCGAGATGTTCGCCGACACTCCGAGGTCGGTGCCGCTGTCTACCCAGGTGCGGCACTGGTCGCCACAGTGGTCGAGCACCCACATCGTGAGGGGACCGATGAGGCCAGTGGACTCCGCGATGGGAACGAACTCGGCGGGCGACACTTCGCCCCACTCCGGATGATTCCAACGCAACAACGCTTCGACTCCCACCACCGTGGAGGCGCCGACGTCGACCTTCGGCTGGTAGTGCAGTTGGAGGTGGTCTTCCTGGATCGCCCTCCGGAGATCCGAAAGCATGTGGCGCTGGCGGAGCACGTACATGTCGTCCTCCGGCCGGTACACCGCGGTGCTCCGGCCCGAGCGCTTCGCGGCGTACATCGCGACGTCGGCGTGATGTAAGAGCTCGTCGGGCGTGCGGGCATGCTCGGGGCAGATCGCGGCACCGATGCTCGCGGTGGCGAGCACCGGGATGCCCCGTATGTCGAACGGTCGAGCCACCGCAGCGGCGATGCGCGCCACGAAGCTCTGCGCCGACGCCGCCGCGAGCGGGGCAACGACGGCGAACTCGTCGCCGCCGAGGCGCGCGGCAAGAGCGGCGCCGGGCACTCGGGCGAGACGGTTCGCCACCTCCTGCAGGAGGGTGTCGCCGTGCTCGTGTCCGAGCATGTCGTTGACGCCCTTGAAGCGGTCGAGATCGAGGACGGCGACTGCGACGCGGCCGTCGGCCGCGAGAGCCTGGTTCATGCTTTCGCCGAGCGCCTCGAGGAACAGGGCGCGATTGGCGAGGCCGGTGAGGGAGTCATGGTGAGCGAGGTGCAGCAGTTCGGCGTAGCGCTGGTGGCGGCTCGTCGCATCCTCCACGACCATCGCCACTCTGCGGCCCTCGAGAGGAAGGCCGCGGATCGAGAGCACGGTCGCTCCGCTCTCACCACGGCCCAAAGTGACTTCGATGGCATCGGCGACACCGGAGTTGGCTACGCCGGCGAGAAAACCCTCGACGCCCGTGCCGTGCAGGGCAGGAAACGCGCTCTCGAAGCCACTCCCCGGCGTTGGACGGGCGGGCAGGCCCGGGCGATCGATCACGCGGGTCGCGTCGTTGGCGTCGATGACACTCAGCGAGGGGACGCGATCTGCGACCTCGCACACCACCATGCCGACATCCATGGCACGAAAAAGAGCGGCGTGCGGGTTCGTCGGCTCGGTCGCGGCCATCACCTTGCAGTGTGGACGATCCACCGTGGCCTGTATATGGCCCATACCGACTAGTCCTGGACTCGTCGCGGTGTGGTCGCCGGACCGAGACCTCTCCTACATTCGGGGCATGACCACTCATGAGCGCCCGTTCGGCCGCTACTTCGAGGACTTCGAACCCGGAGACGTCTATCGCCACTGGCCGGGCAAGACCATCACCGAAGCCGATGACCACCTCTTCTGCATGATCACGATGAACCATCATCCGCTGCACACGAACGCGTGGTTCGCGGAGAAGGAGGCGGTTCACAAGCAGAACGTGGTGGTGGGGAACCTCGTCTACTCCCTCGTCTTGGGGATGAGCGTCCCCGACGTGAGTGGGTCGTGCATCGCGAACCTCGAGGTCGAGTCGCTCACCCACAAGGCGCCGACCTTCCACGGTGACACCATCTACGCCGAGACCCGTGTGCTCGACAAGGTCGAGTCCCGCTCGAAGAATGACCGAGGCGTAGTGACCGTCGAGACCAAAGGCCTCAACCAGCGGGGCGAAGAGGTCTGCTATTTCCGACGGAAGCTGATGGTGTGGAAGCGCGATGCTGCTCCTCCGCGCCAGCGCCCTTACGACGCATCGATCTGGGAGGCATGACGCCGACGCTGCAGGCCGCGGTTGTTGAGTTGGCGGCCGAGTTCGATCTCGGTGTGGGCCACGCCGTGGTCGACCTCGGCGCGGGAAGTGGCAAGCGGGCGCGGCTGCTGGCGGACACAGGTGCACGTGTGATCGCGATCGAACCATCGGCCGCGATGCGCGTCCAACTCGCGGCATCGATCGCCACCGTGGAGATCGTCGACGGGAGCGCGGATGGAATCCCTCTGCCCGAGTGGACAGCTGACCTCGTCGTAGTGGCCGACCCCGGGGTCTGGCTCGGTAGTGACGAGGCGGTCGCCGAGGTGCATCGCGTCGTGCGCCCAGAAGGTGGCTTGGTGGTTATCGGTGACTTGCCGCCGTCCGCGCAGGCTCGACTGGCGGAGGGGTTCACCGCGATACAGAGCCTCGAGTTCGTTCATTGGTGCCGCAAACGCCCGCTTCCCACCGATCCACCCCGAACTTGAGGCAATAACGTACGAATTCCGTTCGTTATTGCCTCAACTTCGAATGAGTTCGGCGATGAGCGCGTCGAGCGCGCCGTCGGCAAGGGCGCGGACCTCGTCGTCGGTGCGGTCTTGGATCGGATGGGTGACGAACACCCGAGCAGGGTGGAAGCCGAGCGAGCGCGACTGGGCGTCGGCCGCGTCGACGAACTCGGTGGAGGCGACGAAGACGCCAGGGGTGCCGCTGCGCTCCAACTCGACGATGTCGTGCACACTGCACGACGTGCACGAGCCTCAGTCGGCAAGGGCTTCGATCACGCCGTCACAGGTGGTGGAGATCTCGTGACGGAGGTCGATCGGCGCCGGCTTGGTGAAGGTCGGCTTTGCGAAGCGGCGGACCAGGGCGCCCCGGGCTACGAGGGCTGACTCCAACTGGTCGAGGAACACGTTGCCGCGTGGCTTGCTGATGTCGAGCAGCCCGACGGTGCGGCCTTCGAGGCGGTCGAGTCGAGGTGCCTGTTCGAAGGTGGCCGGACGCCGTTCGCCGGTTGGATCGAGAACCGTGATACCTGTCATTGCCGAACCTCCGTCGTGTGGGACTCACTTCCCATCGGGCCGCTTGCCCACCCGCCGATGATCGCGGAGAACAGGCCCGCGCCTCCACCGGCGTGTACGACGAGGAGTCCTCCGGGCCGGAACTTCGGGATGTTCCGTCCTGCGACTCCCGGCGGGAGCCCTTCGGCGATCCCTCCGGCGCCTCGCACCATCTCGTCGCCCGGGAGCTGCAACAGTTCGGTCAACTCCTGCAGCAGGCGGTCGCGGGTCCAACCGGCATCCTTGAACACCCGCGCGTGCTCTGGTGAAACGACGAGCATCGCGTCCCACGCCATAGCGAGCTTGGGATGGGCGACGGTGCGGAGGCAGGCCGCGTACGAGCGTGATAGCGACTCCGGGTCGCGTGCCAACTGGTCGACGACGCCACGCACACCTTCGCCCGCGAAGAGCGTGACTGTCGACGAGTCGGGGGAGAAGCCTCGGGCCACCGAGAGAGGCTCGAAGGGTGAGTCGTGCTCTCTCTCCGCGAAGCAGAAGGTGTACTTGCCGGGGTTGCCGAGGGTTGCCCGGTCGACCCCACCGGGCCGGCCGCCCCCGACGTTGCGGACGACGAGTTGCAACGCGCGGCCGATCGTCGCGTTCGCGCGGTTGCCCTGTCCGAGCGCGTTGCCGCGAGAGTTCATCCCTATCCGGGTGGTGATGGGGCCGTTTACGACTATGACGGGTCCCGAGAACCAGGTGGTCGACAGCAGGCCGTGACCGTTGAACTCCGACGTGCAGAAGCCCTCGACGGCTGCGAGTACCACGGGCAGATATTCCGGCCGGCAGCCGGCCATCACGGCGTTGATCGCCACCTTCTCCACCGAACACGGGACCAGGTCCGGGGGCACGACCGCGACGATCTCGTCCGGAGCCCGCGCTGTCCCCTTCAGCATTCGCAGGACCCTTGCCTCGGTGGGCAGGACGACCGGCAAGCCGTCGGTCCAGCCGCGGTCGAAGGCCGCCTCGTGGATGTCGTCGACGCCGGACAGCTCGACCCGACGCGCCTTGAGGGACTCGCCCTCGAAGCGCACCGCAAGCTCGTCGGCGATGTCGGGATCGAGGGTGCGTGAGCCACATCCGGGGCGGTGATCCGGAAGCCCCTCACCGAGTTGCTCCACGCCCGTCAGTACCTCCCAGTCGCGGCGAAGCCACCCTTCGAGGCGCGCCACCTCCTTGCCCGCTTCGACGCGCAGCAAGGTCGGCACCGTCTCGATGCCGAGTCCCCACGAGAGCTCGAGGCCGGTGTCGTCTATCACGCCGGCGAGGCCATCCGGGAACGTGGGATCGTCCTGCGAGCACACCGCGATGGGCACTCCCGCATCGGCGATCTGGGTCAGCACCGATACGACGGTCGTGCATGTGGGGCAGTCCCGCTTGACGATGGCGACGAGCCCGTCGCGCAGCGGAAGTTGCACGGTCACCGGCCTAGGAACTCGAGGATGTGGTTGTTGACCTCGTCGGGGCGTTCGAGCTGAAGGAAGTGCCCGGCATCCGGGACGATCTCGACGCGCGAGCCTTCGGGCAGCAGGGCCTCGGTGCCCTCCGCGAACTCCGCCCCGATGCAGCCGTCGTTCGCGCCGTGGAGATAAAGCGTCGGCTGGTTCAATCGTCCGCCTCCGCCT
>CAZWDB010000017.1:5113-54279 GCA_964632885.1 uncultured Acidimicrobiales bacterium
GTCGTTCGCGCCGTGGAGATAAAGCGTCGGCTGGTTCAATCGTCCGCCTCCGCCTCCTCTGCCGCCTACGCTCCCTCCGCTCCCGCCTCCGCTGCCGAAGGTGGCTCGGTAGTAGCCGAGCGCGGCTGCAAGGTTGGCGGGCTCGCCGAGGGCAGCCCGCACCCCGTCGAGGTCGTCGCCGGCGTCATAGCCGGGTGACCAGTCGGCCCAGAGCCTGGCGATGAAGTCCATGTCGTTCATCGGCACGACGACCTCGGCCAGGGGGCTCTGGAAGTAGAACATGTACCAACTGCGCTTGAGTTGGTCGAAGTTGAGCAGGGCGCGGCCCATCCCACCTGCGGGCGGGACCGACGCGGCCACGACCCTCCGCCAGCGCTCGGAGGCACCAGCCGCGGCCCCGTAGGCGGCCGCCGCGCCCCAGTCGTGGCCGATGAGAGCCGCCCGCTCGTCGCCTCCGAGGGCCTCGTGCAGCGCGTTGGCGTCGGCCGCGAGCGTCCCGGTGTCGTAATTGCCCTCTTCGGGCACCGAAGTCGGCTTGTACCCCCGCATCCAAGGCGCCACGGCCCGGTAGCCGGCCGCGGCGAGCGCGGGAAGTAGATACCGAAAGCTGTGGGCGGTGTCGGGAAATCCGTGGAGGCAGAGCGCGAGTGGCCCGTCCTCCGGTCCAGCCGTCAGATAGCTGAAGTTGACGCCGTTTGCTTCCACTGCGAGCGGGTTCGCTGCCATAGGTCGAAAGGCTAATCCCGGCCAACGGCTTCAAGACGGCGTCGGAGACTGCCGATCTGATGACGTGTCCCACGCTGTCCTCGATGAGTGGCTTCAAACCCTCGCGGCCCACGCCGGCTCCGACCTCCACGTAAAGGTCGGATCGCCGCCGCGCGTACGCGTCAACGGCTCGCTCCGCAAGCTCGACCAAGAGATGGTGCTCCCTGACCTCACGGCTGAGATGGCGGCGGCGATCATGCCCCACGACATCGCCGAGAAGTTCGAAGCACGGAACGAGGCCGATTTCGCCTATTCCGTGCCGAGCCTCGGCCGGTTCCGAGTGAACGCCTTCCGGCAGCGCGGGACGGTAGGCATGATCTTCCGGCGGGTCCTGACCGATGTGCCCGACTTCGACGACCTCGGCCTGCCTGAGGTGTGTGGCCGGCTTGCCAGCGAGCAGCGGGGCCTGGTGCTGGTGACCGGTCCGACGGGCTCCGGCAAGACGACGACCCTCGCGGCGATGATCGACCACATCAACACTCACCGTGAGTGTCACATCGTGACGATCGAGGATCCCATCGAGGTGCTTCACCGCGACCAGTTGGCGTCCATCAACCAGCGCGAGGTCGGCTTCGACACCGACTCATTCGCGAACGCCATGCGCGCTGCCATGCGCCAGGACCCCGACGTGATCTTCGTCGGTGAGATGCGAGACCAGGAAACCGTCGAGGCAGCGCTCAGCGCGGCCGAGACCGGCCACCTCGTCCTCTCCACGCTCCACACCATCGACGCAACCGAGACGGTGAGCCGCATCGTCGACTTCTTCCCGCCCCACCAGCACCATCAGGTGCGGGTCGCGCTCGCCGGCTCCCTGCGCGGCACGCTCTGCCAGCGCCTCGTCGCGACGAGCGACGGCGCCGGTCGGGTCGCCGCGCTCGAGGTCATGGTGGTCAACGGGCGGATCCAGAACTGCATCCTCGACCCGATCCGCGGTGGCGAGATGAAAGAGATCATCAGCGACGGCGAGTACTACGGGATGCAGACCTTCGATCAAGCCCTCGCAAAGCTCTACGAGCAGGGAGTGATCGACATGCGGGGCGCCATGACCGCGGCGAGCAACCCTCACGACCTCAAGGTGATGCTCCAGCAGAAGGGCCTGGTTTCGTCGACCTCGAGGTGAGCCCCCTCGATTGAGGATGGCTCGAAGATGCTTGGTGTGGCATGCGTCACACCGACCAGGAATTCCTCATCGCCATGGGTAACCTCCCGTTCAGCCACGGGGGTACTGAGTGAAGGTCACCTTCTACGGAGTGCGGGGTTCCACACCCTGTCCAACCGAGACGAACCAGCGATACGGAGGCAACACCGCCTGTGTGGCGTTGGAGTCCGACGGCGAGCCCCCGATCGTCCTCGACCTCGGCACCGGCCTGCGCTTCTGGGGAATGAGCCAGCCGACCGACGGCTCGTTCCGGGCCACTGCGCTCGTCACCCACATCCACTGGGATCATGTGCAGGGCCTGCCGTTCTTCGTGCCGGTCGACCGGCCCGGAGCGCGCCTTGACATCTACGGGCCCCGGCAGGACGAGGGTCCCCTTGCCCAGGTGTTCGGCGAGTTCATGAAGCCGCCCTACTTCCCCGTGCACTTCACCGACCTGAGGGGCGACATTCGGTTCCACGACGTGCTGGAGGAGGACTTCTCGGTCGGAACGGCGAAGGTGCGAGTGCGCCCTGTCCCTCATTGCGGTCCGACCGTCGGGTACCGCGTCGAGTGGGACGGCGCCTCGGTCGTCTACATCAGCGACCATCAGGCACCCCTCGGTCTCGACACCGTCGCCGACTCGGTGCTCGAGCTCTGCGACGGTGCCGACCTCCTCATCCACGACGCTCAGTACACCCCCGAGGAGTTCGCCGAGAAGTCGCATTGGGGGCACTGCACCGTCAACTACGCCCTGCTCGTCGCAAAAGAGTCCGGCGTGCGCCAGGTCGCACTGTTCCACCACGATCCCGCCCACGACGACGATTTCATCGACGGGCTGTACGCCAAGGCATGCGCAACCGGCCGCAAGTACGGTCTCGAGAAGGTCATCGCGGCCGCGGAGGGCATGAGCCTCACGCTCGGCAGCTAAGGTCCCGGCATGCCCCATGATCTGGAGGCAACGGGCGCCCGCTCCATACCGACCGCTCGGCTGCGGCAGGTGATGGGTCACTTCTGCACTGGGGTGACGGTGGTCACGGGCATGGACGGTTCAGAGCCCGTCGGCTTCACCGCTCAGTCGTTCATGTCGCTGTCGCTCGATCCGCCTCTGGTGCTGCTCGGCGCGATGAAGTCCAGCACCAGCTGGCCGCGGATCCGGTCGTCGGGCGCGTTCTGCGTCAACATCCTCTCTGATGAACAGGAGGACGTCAGCAGGGCGTTTGCGGTCAGCGGCGGCGAGAAGTTCCGCGGCATCGGCTGGAAGCCTGCACCTGGTTCGGGCTCGCCGCTGATCCGAGACTCGCTCGCCTTCGTCGACGCTCGCATCACCGAGGAGCTCGAAGGCGGCGACCACAGCATCGTGGTGGCCGAGATCCTCGATCTGGGTGTCGAGGAGGACGCTGGACCCCTCCTCTTCTACCGCGGCGGCTACGCCAGCATCGACCGCGACTGAACCCCCGCCACCATCCGAACTTCAGGCCGAACTTGAGGCAATAACGATCGGTTTCCGATCGTTATTGCCTCAAGTTCGGGCTGTGGAGGTGTAGTCGCGGACGGCGGAGACGCCGACGAGGCGGTGTTGCACGTCGCCGCTGTCATCGGCGAGCAGGACGGTGGGAACGCTCCGCACGTGGAACGCGTCCGCCAGCTCGGGCCGGCTGGTGGCGTCGACAGTGACGATGCGGGCACCCGGGTCTGTGGCAGCCAGATGATCCCGCGCCGGGCCGCACGAGGCACACAACGGGGTCGTGAAGACGATCCAGGTGCGCTCGGCGCCGTCGAGTAGCTCCAGCGGCACCTTCGGATGGGGCCTGGTCTCCGTGTGGAGGCCCTGCCGCCACCGCGTGTAGAGGTAGCGGGCAACGACGAAGGTCGCGACGACGGCGGCGGCCACGAGCAAGCGGGTGAGCATCAGTGCCTCCCCCTCACGCGACCAGCTCGACGCCACGGCGCCGGGCGACGAAGACGTAGATCTCACACCCGACGCACAGGCCGGTGGTGGCGGCGAGACCGGCGAGGACCGCGACGATCAGCGTGAGGGCCCAGCCGAAGCCGACGGCGCCCGCGGCGAACGCGACGGTGGCGGCGGTAAGGAAGATCACGCCGACGGTGGCCGCGAACCGTGGCGGTCGGGGGTCCTCGAGCTCGGCCGGGGGACCGAGGCGCGGCTTGATGGCCTCGACATAGAGGCGGAGGAACGGCCCGTACCGAGGGCCGAAGGCCGCGCCCAGAAAGAGCGCAACGGCGAAGACCGGCGCAACCAGGGGCACGTCGAGTACGAAGCCGCCCAGGAGCGCGGCGGTCAGCACGGCCTGGTTGAACCGCGGGCCTCTGGGGTCGATCGGCTTAGGCGCGTCCATGACAATCATCATAAACCCGATCGGGTTACTCGGCTATTCCGAATGTGAGGAATATCCGGATTCCACGTCAAGAGGACCGTGTCCCGAGGGGAAACCCGGGGCCGAGGGCGTCCGCGGGCAGGGTGGTCGCTCTCGATACACTCCCGCCGATACAACGGCGCCTGGGGGAGGGTCCATGGGGGCGATCGGACGGATCACGTCGGCAGTCATCGCGACGATCATCGTGAGTGGCGTCATCGTCGGCACGGTTGGCCAGCTTCCTGCCGCAGCGGCGCCGGTTCTCACTATCGAGCCCATCACCTACAACGTCATCGGCCTCGACAGCAACGATGTCACCGACGGCCCCAACACCTTCCCGCTGGGCGTGCGCGTGTGCAACACCGGCAGCGATCCCGCGACGAACGTCCGCGTGGAGGTCGTGTGGGACACCGCCAACGCCTATATCGACCTCGACAGCGATCCGACGCGGACGCGCGACGAGCTCGCCGCAGGGGCTTGCTATGACGTCCAGTGGCAGGCCGTCGTGGCACGTGACCCGGCTGCCTACGACACCACCCGCCGCTTTCACGCCACCGCCTCTGCCGACGGTCTGAGCCCGGTGAGCACGCCTACTCCCCGCGAGCTCTACGTCGAACACCTCATCTCCCAGAACCGCAACCAGGTGCTCTCGATCGCGGGCTCAAACCAGCTCACCGTGGGCGAAACGACCACGTTGGTGCTCGACGCCACCACCGCGCCGGGCGGTTACGAGCAGCTCGAGACCTACCTCGACCTGCCGTCGGAGCTCTTCGAGTTCGTGGCGGTCGACGTCGACTACGGCGCACCGACTGGGGCCACCAACGACAAGGTGTACGCGGACGCGTGCGGATGGGATCACGACCCGACGAGCCCGACCTACCGAACCTGCGTAGGACCCGAGAACTATCCGGGCGGCAAAGCCGGCGGTCAGATGCAACTCCGCTACACCGTCCGGGCCGTCGGCGCGGGCACCGCGACGCTTTCCGCGGTGATCTTCGACCAGTCGGGGGCCAGCTACCACTACAACTCCGACTACGGGACCGAACCAAACCTGTTCACGGTGACGGTGTCCGAGCCGGTTACGACGACGCCACCCGCGGCGCCGGCCACCACGCCTACGTCGGCGCCGTCCACACCGACTACCCCGCCGGCGGCGGCCGACTCCTTACCTGAGACCGGTCAGGCGTCGCGCCGGCTGAGCCTGATGGCGCTGTCGCTGATCTCCTTTGGTGCCGGCTTCGTCGTGATCGCAGGGCCCCGCCGACGGTCACGTTCTGCTCCTACGCCGGCGGCCGTTGGTCGCCTCGTCGTGGCGTCCGACCAGCTCCGGTCGTCGCTCAACCGGCACCCGGACGACCCCTTCGCTCCGGTGGTAGCCCGCCTACTCACCGCGGTCGAACAGGTGTCCGCCAGCCTGCGGGGGTAACGCCTCGGCGGTCCTGCGCCGGCCCGCCGTCCCGAGCTGCGCCCTTCCCATCCCCAAGGTTCACGGAATTGCAGGAGTTTCGGTGAACTTTGCACGTTTCAGGAGGGGTTACAACGGTGAAGAACGAAGCCTATGATGACCACACTCCGTGGCAAACGGCGCAGGAGAAGCGGAAGGAAGGCCGGCATGCAGGCAGGCTCGCTCGGTGAGGGCAAGGGGGTTCTCCGCTCGGGTACCGAAGACGTGGCGGTGCAGCGTGAGCAGAATCGGCGCGCGCGGATCCGCCGAGTCGGCATCATCCTGGCCCCTTTGGGCGCCTTTGTCTGGTTGCGCGCCATCACCGGGAATCCGATCAACCTCGGCTTGCCGGGGATGCCGGACGGCATGCACTTCTACCTTCCTGCGCTCATCCTCATCGTCCTCTTCTCGGTCGTCATTCTCGGCCCGATGCTGGGAGCCGGGCGGTCGCCGCACGTCCTCTACCGCCCGAGCGAGCTCGACCTCACCCTCGACGACGTGGTCGGCGCCGAGGTCGTCGTGGAAGAGGTCGTACGGACGCTCAACCTCTTCCTCGTCCACAAGCAGTTCAAGGAATCGATGGGCGGGACGCCGCGCCGGGCGATCCTCTTCGAGGGTCCTCCCGGCACGGGGAAGACCTATCTCGCCAAGGCAATGGCCGCCGAGGCCGGCGTGCCGTTCCTGTTCGTCTCGAGCTCGGCGTTCCAGTCGATGTACTACGGCCAGACCAACCGCAAGATCCGTTCGTACTTCAAGGCACTGCGGAAGTACGCGCGCGATGAAGGTGGCGCCATCGGGTTCATCGAGGAGATCGACGCCATCGGCGCATCCCGATCCGGCATGGGAGGTTCCGGGGGCAAGGAGGGCATCAGCGGCGTTGTCAACGAGCTGCTGATCCAGCTCCAGTCCTTCGACGCGCCGACCGGCCGCGACAAGTTCAAGGGCTGGCTCATCGACAAGCTCAACCGCTGGCTGCCCGTCCACCGTCAGCTACGGAAGCCGTCCGCGACGCCTGCCAACATCCTCGTCGTCGCGGCGACGAACCGGAAGGACGACCTCGACCCCGCTCTGCTCCGGCCCGGTCGCTTCGACCGCTCTGTCTACTTCGACCTCCCGGGACGGCGGGGACGTCGTCAGATCATCGACTACTACCTGGCCAAGAAGTCTCACGACGCCGAACTCGACGACGAGGCCCGCCGCGACACGCTGGCCGCGATGACCTTCGGGTATTCGCCGGTGATGATCGAGCACCTCCTCGACGAGGCTCTCGTCTGGGCGCTCCGCCGGGGCGCCAATCGCCTCGCATGGACCGACATCCAGCAGGCGCGGATGACCGAGGAGCTCGGCCTCAAGCAGCCGGTCGAGTACACCGAGGCAGAGCGCCGCGCCATCGCGACCCACGAGGCCGGTCATGCCACGGTCGCCCACCTCGTCGGCAAGGACCGCAAGCTCGAAGTGCTGTCGATCATCAAGCGGGGACAGGCGCTCGGCCTGCTTGCGCACAGCGACATCGAAGAGAGGTTCACCAACACGAAGTCGGAGATCGAAGCGCGGATCGCGATCAGCTTCGGCGGGATGGTGGCCGAGGAGCTGTTCTTCGGCGAGTCGGGCACTGGCCCCGCGGGCGACCTTCAGGCAGCCACCGCCGCGGCCGCGCGGATGGTCGGCTCATTCGGCATGGCCGGGTCGTTGATCTCCCACGAGGCAGTCGCCGGACCGAGTGCGAACATCGTGGCCAAGGTGATTTCGAGCGAGACCGGGCGCGAGGCCGTCGAGACGATCCTCTCCGAGTCGAAGGCCGAGGTGACCGAGCTGCTCGCTGGCAACCGTCACATCGTCGAGGCCCTCCGCGACGCCTTGCTCGACCAGGAAGAGCTCATCGGTGAGGAGATCCTCGCTGTGATCCGCGCTGCCGAGCTGCGCTCGGTGGTCGGTGAAATCGACCTCCGGGCCGCGTCCGAACCGAACTTGAGGCAATAACGTACGGATTTCGATCGTTATTGCCTCAAGTTGGGGCGATGTCGGTGTCGGGTGGCTCGCTGTCCGCGAGTTGACCGGCGCTGGCGGCCAGTGCGGTCGCCAGCCCGGCAGCGCGTTCGACCACGGCGGCGAGGTAGTGCTCCGCCACCGCGCCCTGACCGGGCATGGGCGGGTCGCCGAGGGACCGCAGCAGGGCCGCCGGGTCAGTGGCGGGCGCGACGGGTGTCGGGTCGCCGAGGGCGGGTACCGGCGCCCACAGTTCGGTGGCCTTGGCGCGGCCTGACTTGCGGCGACGCGAGGGCTTGCGGCGCGCGCGGCTCACATCGCCTCCGCTTCGGCTCGCGCGTCGTCCTCGGTGAGCAGTGAGTCGGTGTGGAGTCCGAGCGCGGTGCGCAGCTGGTCGGAGTCGAGGTCGGCGAGCGAGCTCGACTTGGGCAGCACCAGATCGGCGATGTGGCGCTTGCCGGCGACGACCTCCTCGACGCGCTCGTCGACAGTGCCGGGACACACCAGCCGGTGGGACACGACGGTGCGGGTCTGGCCGATCCGCCATGCTCGGTCCCGCGCCTGGTCCTCTACGGCCGGGTTCCACCAACGGTCATAGAGGACGACGTGGCTTGCCGCGGTCAGGTTGAGGCCGGTGCCTCCCGCCTTCAGCGACAGAACGAGCGCGCCCGGTCCGGTGCTCTCCTGGAAGTCGGCGACGATCCGGTCGCGTCTCCCTCTGGCTAGACCGCCGTGATAGCAGACGATCGGCACGCCGGTGGTGCGAGTGAGGTAGTCGGCCATCTTCTGGCCCCACTCGGCGAAGTGGGTGAAGATCAGGATCCGCTCGCCGGCGGAGAACACTGCGTCGACGATCTCTTCGAGCCGGGCCAGCTTGCCGGAGCGGCCGTCGAGGGGTCGGTCGTCGTCCTGGTAGGCCGCCGGATGGTTGCAGATCTGCTTCAAAGCGGTGATGGCGGCGAGGATCGCGCCCTTCTTCGGCTCGCCTCCAGCCTCCGTCGTGTCGGCGACCAGACCGTCGAGGACGGCCTGGTAGAGGCCGATCTGCTCGCGGGTCATGGTGCAGTGGTCGAGTTCGTCGATGCGATCGGGAAGCTCGGCCGCAACCACCGGTTCGAGCTTGGTGCGCCGGAACACGAGGATCCCGTTGAGGGCGCGCAGGGCGGCCTCGCCCTCTCCCGAAAGTTGGGCGACGAAGGTGGTGCGGCTGCCCACCAGGCCGGGGTTGGTGAAGTCGAGGATCGCCCAAAGGTCGCCGAGGCCGTTCTCGATCGGAGTGCCCGTGAGCGCGACCCGGCTCCGCGCCTCGATGCGGCGCAGTTGTTGGGCGGTATCGCTCGACGGGTTCTTGATGGCCTGGGCTTCGTCGAGCACGAGTCGGTCCCATTCGACTCCGGAAATCGCTTCGATGTCGCGGACTGCGGTGCCGTAGGTCGTGATGATCACGTCCGCGCCCGCGACCTCGGCTTGGAGCTCGTCCGCGGACGCGCGCGCCGTGCCATGGTGGATGACCACGCGCAGCCCAGGTGTGAACCGGCCGGCTTCCGCCGCCCAGTTACCGACGACGGCCGCGGGTGCGATGACGAGCGCGGGGCCGTGGCCGAGCGTGCGGGCAATGTGGGCGAGCACCGTCGGCGTCTTGCCCAGGCCCATGTCGAGAGCGAGGCAACCACCGAGCCCGACGCCGTCGAGAAAGCCGAGCCATGCGAGGGCCTCCGCCTGATAGTGGCGGAGCTCGCCGCGGAAGCCCTCGGGAGTCGAGGCGGCCGCCTCCATCGGGATGTCCTGTGCCTTACGCAGCAGGTCGGTGGCCCAGCCGGTGCCCTCGATAGTGAAGCCGCCTGCGAGGGGCGAGCTCTCGAGCCCGACCGCGTGCCGGAGGATGTCGCCCCCCGACATCCGCGTGGTCGATGCCCGCTCGGCCAACGCGGCCGCGGCCTCCTTCAGGTCGGCCCGGTCGAGTTCGACCCAACGGCCGCGGGACTGCACGAGCGGCTTCGCCTCGGCGGCGAGGCGGCTGACATCGGAGGCGGTGAGCTCCACGTCGTCGAAGACGACCGACCAGCTCACGTCGCTCAACTGACGGGCGCCCACCACCGTCTCGCCGACCGGTTCGGTGAAGAGACGAAGCGCGGGCTTCGGTCGCTGGCGCGAGAGCCGCGGCACGCGGACGTCGAAGCCGGCCGCCTCGAGCTTCGGGCCGGTCTCGGTCATGAGGTCCCAGGCCTCGTCCTGGCTCAGATAGACCTGGCCGCGTCGTTGGGCGCGGATGCCGCCGGGTCGTAGCAGCAGCGGCAGGCTCCTCTCGAGGCGTGCGAGCTCGTCGGCCATCGCCTTGGCGTTCTTGGCGTCGGCGAGAGCGACCTCGACGGGTACGAGGCGTCCGTCGGCAGCCGATCCGAGGACTGTGAGGAACCAGGCGTCGTCGCGGTCGGGTGGTTCCAGCTGGACCACGAGCCGAACGCGGGCAACACCCGCGACCGGCTTCGTCCACCGGTCGAGCCGCTTGGCGATCTCGGCGCCGGCCGCCACCGGGGCCTCGAAGGCCGACCCGTCGAGGCGCGTCATGACGGCCTCAGAGACCGACTTGGCGGTGTGGGTGGTAGGCGGTGGGGCGGGCATTTCCAGCTTGCCGGCGGCCTCTCGCACAATGGCGTCGACCGCCGCGCCGATCACGTTGAGGATCACCGATCGCGCGTCGGCGCGGGCGGCGGCGACAACTGCCCCGGGCATCGCCTCGGCCAGTTCGGCAACCTCGGCATCGTCGAGCACAGCCGGTGCCCATCGGACGGCGAGCTCGAGTCGCTTCCCATTCGCGCGCCGTGTGCTCTGCAGCGTCGGCACGACCCGGCCTTGTGCGACAGCGCGCACTGCGGTCATCGCGACCCGCCCCAGCCACCGCACGCTCAGCCCTACACCCTCGCGGCCGGACTCGTCGTCGGTGTTGTCGTCGGCCCGGTCGTCCCTGTCCGCAGCCACGCTCACCAGCCACCCCAGGGCGTCTGCCATCGGTATCGACAATGCAGCTGCCCGCGCGCCCCCCGGCAGCACGATGGCGGGGTGCACTTCCCAGCCCCGTGGCGGCCCACCGACGGCCTCCAGCCGGTCTGAGAGCTCGTCGTTGTCAGCAGGATCCGCGCCGGGCCCGCCCGCCCACACGACCACCTGCCCGGCCGACCACGATGTCTGCAGGCGGATCTCCCCGGGGGGATCGACGCGGAGCGCGGCTACCGGTCCGTCGTCGCCGGTGACGAGCCGCTCGTGCGCCTCGCCGAGCCGCTGCCGGATCCCTTCGAGCTCGGTGACCACCGGGTCGTCGGTGGTCCTCGCGCCGTTCAGCGTGGCGAGTTGGGTGTCGGCCTCTTCGAGGAGGCGCTCGAGGGCGCGTTGCCACCCGCCCCGGTCCTGTTGTAGGAGCGCGACCTGTTCGGCGTTGGCGACCGCATAGGCAGCTGCCCAGGCGGCGTTCTCGAGAGTTTGCGTGGTGTCAGCCATCTTCTCGTCCGACGCTCCACCGTCGGCCTCCCCTGCCCGCGGGCAGAGAAAACGTCCGGATTCGGCATCTCGAGGCGTATCTCGGACTGGACCCGCACACCGCCCGATCGTCAGGTTGATCGTACGCCGCCAGACCAGGGGGGATGCCGAACTCCTTCAGCCTACCGCGTGCGCTGCGAATCCGGGCAACACCGGGACTTCCAGCTGGTCGAGGAGGAAGGCATAGACGAAGGCTTCGTCCCGCCAGATCTCGTAGCGACCGGACGGGCCCATGTGGCCCGCGCCCATCTCCGTCTTGAGCAGAAGGGTGTTCTCGTCGGTCTTGGTGGCCCGGAGCTTGGCGACCCACTTCGCGGGCTCCCAGTAGCTCACCCTCGGATCGTTGAGGCCCGCGGTTACGAGCATGGCCGGGTAGCCCTTGGGTTCGACGTTGTCGTACGGCGCGTAGGACTTCATGTAGTCGTAGAAGGTGGGGTCGTTCGGGTTGCCCCACTCCTCCCACTCGATGACGGTCAGCGGCAACGAGCTGTCGAGGATCGTCGTGAGGCAGTCGACGAAGGGGACTTCGGCCACGACGGCGCGGAACAGGTCGGGACGGGCGTTGACGACCGCGCCCATCAGTAGTCCGCCGGCGCTGCCGCCCCGGATGGCGAGTCGGTCGGGCGACGTATAGCCCTCGGCGACGAGGTGTTCAGCGCACGCGACGAAGTCGTCGAAGGTGTTTCGCTTGTGAAGGAACTTGCCGGACTCGTACCACTGGCGTCCCATCTCGCCTCCGCCTCGCACGTGCGCGATGGCGAACACCAATCCTCGGTCGACCAGGCTCAGCCGGAGCGATGAGAACGCCGGGTCGATACTCGCCTCGTAGGAGCCGTAGCCGTAGAGCAAAGTTGGCGCGGGACCACCATTGAGCGCGTCCCGTCGCCGCAGGACCGAGATGGGCACCGAGGTGCCGTCTGCGGCGGCAGCCCACAGACGCTCGGTCACGTAGCGGGCAGGGTCGTAGTCGCCCAGCACTGGTTGCTGCTTCACGAGCCGGCGTTCGCCCGTGACCATGTCGTAGTCGAAGGCCGAACGGGGTGTGACGAGCGACGTATAGCTGAAGCGGAGCGTGGTGGTGTCGAAGGAGAGGTTGGTGCCGCGCGTGGCGGTGTACACCGGTTCGGGCTGGTCGACCTCGGTGATGTCGCGGGTGTCGAGGTCCATCACCCGGATGCGGCTGACGCCCGCCCGTTCGTAGAGGACGAGGTGGCGGGAGAAGGCGTCGACGTCTTCGAGGCGGACGTCGACGCGGTGGGGTATCACCTCAGTCCATTGGGACCGTCCGGGGGCGGTGACCGGCGCGGCCATGAGCTTGAAGTTGACCGCGCCACCGTCGTTGGTCACGACGAAGAACGTGTCGTCGTGGTGCTCGACCTGGTACTCGACTCCCTGGCGTCGGGGCTCGACCAGCCGGAACGAGCCCTCCGGTTCGTGTGCCTCGAGGATCCAGACCTCCGACGTCACCATGCTCGAGAGCGTCATCACGAGATAGGCGTCGCTGCGCGTGCGGTCGACCGACAGGTGGAACGCCTCGTCGTCCTCCTCGTACACGAGGACGTCGTCGCGTGGCGAGGTTCCCAGGGTGTGGCGCCACAGCTGCCACGGACGCTTGGCGTCGTCGAGGACCGTGTAGAAGTAGGTGCGGTTGTCGATGGCCCACGCCGCGCCGTAGTAGGTGTTGGGGATCTCGTCTGGGAGGTCGTCGCCGGAGGTCAGGTCGCGGAAGCGGAGCACGTAGGCCTCGTCGCCCTCGACGTCGGTCGAGTAGGCGAGCAGGCGGTGGTCGGGGCTCACGTCGGACACCCCGAGAGCGAAGAACGGATGGCCGTCCGCGAGCGCGTTCTCGTCGAGGAGCACTTCCTCGTTCGCGTCGAGGGAGCCTCTTTTCCGGCAGTGGATGCCGTATTGGAGACCCTCTACCAACCGGCCGTAGTAGAAGTACCCGCCGTCGGGCGCAGGGGCCGAGGTGTCGGTCTCCTGGATGCGGGCGCGGATCTCGTCGAAGAGTTGGGCCTGCAGCGGCTCGGTTCCCGCCATCACCGCGCGGGTGTAGGCGTTCTCCGCTTCGAGGTAGGCGATCACCGCGGGGTCGTCGCGCTCGCGCAACCAGTGCCACGGGTCGGACCGTTCGTCGCCGTGGGTCGACAGCACGCGCTCGCGGCGTTCCGCCACGGGTGGTTCCGGCACGACCGGCGACACTACCCCTAGCGAACTTGAGGCAATAACGAACGGATTCCGTTCGTTATTGCCTCAAGTTCGGCCGGAAGTAGGGTTCCGGGATGGCCATCTACGCACTGGGCGACCTCGTCCCCGACATCGATCCGTCGGCTTTTGTGCACCCTGACGCGACGGTGATCGGGAGGGTGCGGATCGGTGCGGAGGCGTCAATCTGGCCGTCCGCGGTCCTCCGTGCTGACTACGGCCGCATCGAGGTGGGGGATCGCACCTCGGTGCAGGACGGCACGATCGTGCACTGCACAGCCGAGCTGTCGACGATCATCGGCCACGACTGCGTCATCGGCCACGCCGCCCACCTCGAGGGGTGCACGATCGAGCCCTACGCGCTCGTCGGCTCGGGTTCGGTGGTGCTGCACCGCGCCGTGGTCGGGTCCCACGGCCTCGTGGGGGCGAACGCGGTGGTCACCAACGGCACCAAGGTGCCGCCTCGCGGGATGGCTCTTGGGGTCCCCGCCAAGATCCGGGAGGACGCCATGCCCGAACACCACGTGCAATGGGCGGTCCGGATGTATGCCGAGAACGGCAAGCGCTACCGCAGCGAGCTCCGACGCCTCGACTGATGCCGAACTTGAGGCAATAACGAACGGAATCCGTTCGTTATTGCCTCAAGTTAGGAAGGGGTTCAGCTGACGAGGGGGCGGGAGGCGCATTCGGCTACGGCGATCGAGCCGCCCTTAGCCCTTCGACGCGCCCAGCGGAGCGCGTCGGGATCGTTGGTGAGGTAGACGATCTGCGCTTCGGCGGAGAGGTGATCGAGCATGTCGAAGAGGTCCCACTTCTGGTCAGCGCGCACGTTGGCGAACAGATCGTCGATCAGAAGCGGCAGGGGCTCACGCGAGCCACCAGCACAGGCGTCGGTGATCCGCTCCGCGAGGTAGGGCTCGACCTCCGAGGCCCGAGTGAGGCTGCCGACCACCTCGCTGTGGTTCTCCTCGAGGAACTCCACGCGACGTTCGAGCGCCTGCTTGCGGTCGGCGATCAGGTCGATATCAGGGATCAGGCGGCTGGCGGTGGTGAGCGCGGTCGCGGTCAGCTCACGCCGCCGCCCGAGCTCCTCCGGATCGGGCTCGGCCGCATCTTCTGCGGTGACTGACCCGTACTCGGGGCGGTACTCGGCGCGCGCCATGTCCTGGAGGCGGTGAATCTCGGCGTCGACCTCGGCGATCGGACGGCGCATCGCGCGGGCGCGGATGCGCTGCTCGGCGTTCATCGCGGCCGCCTCGAAGCTGGCGATCCGGTCCTCGATGTCGCCCCGCATGCCAAGCGCGGTGAAACGCTCATCGAGAGCTTCCGCGGCGTCAGCGAGCTCGGCTTCGATGGCCTCGACCTCCAACTGGCGGCGGGCAACCTTGGCGACGTCGACGATCTGGCGCACCAGGTCGGAAGCCAGGACCGGGTTCTCGATGCCGAACGGACGGATCACTTCGAGGAACCTCTCGCGGGCCTGGTTGACGGCCGGCTCGACGTGGTCCATCAAACGGCGTCGGATCGCTTCGGCCTCGGTGCCGAGGTCGTCGACTGCGGAGAGCCGGGCGGCGTACGAGCGCACCTCGGGCTCGAGTGCTAGCGCACTCGCAGCCGGTAGGTCACCGGCGAGGCGTCGCCAATGACCCATCGCCTCGCGATAGGCGTTGGCAGCCTGTTCGAGCGGCGCGTGCAGCTCAGGGTCCTGGGCGGCGTCCATGCGGCGCAGGTGGAACGCGAGATAGGACGGTACGCCGATCCGGGAGAGAGTGTCCTCTTCCCACAGTTGGGCTTGGACGAGCTGCTGGCGAGGACTCAGCACCGCCCAGTAGGCCGCGCTCGCGGCGCCGGCGAGGGCCAGGGGTGCGACAACCGGAGCGAGCGGCACGGCAAGGGCTCCGACGGCCGCGCTTCCGACCGCGGCGATCGCGCCGAAGCGGCGCTTCTCGATCGCTTCCTGGGCGGCCTCGACGGCGGTGTGGGCGTCGTCGAGCTCCGACGCGATCGGCGCCCGGCTGCCGTCGGGCAGGACGCCGCCGACCCGAAGCGACTCCCGCTCGAGCACGAGGCTGGTCTCGAGGGCATGTCGGGCTGCTTGCCACACGAGGGTCTGGTCGACTCGGGCGAGGCGGGCGACATCGGGATGCGAGGGCCGATCGACGTGCTCGGCAACGTGGGAGGCCAGTCGGGCGGACAGCTCGAGATGCTCGGATTCGGCCCGTCGGAGGGCGGCGGCGAGCCCGTCGAGTCGAGGCGGGACCTTGTCGGGGACGGCCAACGCCCCTGCGAGGGTGTGTTGGTCGAGTCGGGGCCGGTTACCGAAGCGGGCCCTGGCGGTGTCGGCGTTGGCCTTCACCGAACGCCACCTCTCGACTATCGGCCGGATGTCCCGGGCGATGCCCGCCCAACGTTCGTCGACATCGATCTCCTGCGGCGTCGAGCCCAGCGCGTTCCGTTCGAGCCTGGCCTGCTCGAGCTGGAGGACCACGCGGGCATATCGCCGGCGGGCCCGGCCGGAGTCGACGTCACGGAGCCGAGCCTGGATGTCCGACAGCTCGACCTGGAGGGCGCGGACGGCGTCGCGTGCGACGGTGGCGGTGTGGAGCTCGTCTTTCAGCGCGGCCAGCGTGGCTCGGGCCTCGGCCAGCTCTTGGGGTTCGCTCATCGTGGCGCGCCCCAGGCCCAGATGGTTCGGGCCGACGTAGGCGAGCTCGAAGAGCTCCTGCACCGTTGCCGCGAGCAGGTCGAGGGGAGCTGGCGCGGCCTGACCGTCGCCATGATGGGAGCTGAAGAGTCCGCTCGAGTCCTGGGTGGTCTTGGTTTCCTGGCCGTTGGCGTCGCTCCAGGTCAGGTCGCCCGGCCTGGTGGGCTCGCCCGCCAGGGTGCCGAGCAGCACTTCGATCAACTCGCGGCGGTCGGCCTCGCGCAGCCCCGCGACCACGGTAAGGCGGTCGTGGAACCGTATTTGGTGTTCGGCGTCATCCACGCGCAACGCGAGCTGTCGAAATCGCATCCGTCCCTCCTGCGAGATGATCGGCAATCTGCGCCGAGCGCTGTAGTAGGCCAGATGGACCATTCCTGCTGGTACGAATGGTCTATGTCCGTCGTGGTCCTGCCTTCGGGGACGCCTCTTGACGAGGCGTTGGCGGCCTGTCGCGACGCGGATGCGGCCGCAGCCGTGGTGGTGCTCGACCCGGCGGCGGCTGTGGCCGGTTCGCCGGCTTCGTCGGGTGAGCTGACGGCGGGGCTGGCAGCGGCGGGGCTCCGCGTGGCCACCTTCGCGGGTGCCGACGACGACCCCGCGCTCACCGAGCTCATCTCAGAGCTGTTCGGTGCCGACACGCCGCGCCTGAACTTGAGGCAATAACGATCGAATTCCGTGTGTTATTGCCTCAAGTTCGTCGCTTGGAGACTTGACCGGGTGGTCAAGTACACTCCGTAGGCGTGCCAAGCCCCCCCGGACAGCTCCCGCGCGCCTCGGAACCGAACGGATGGAAGCTGCTTCTCCGGTCGGTTCGACCGCAGTGGAAAGGGGCGCTGCTGGGGGTCACGGCTGGGTTGTTCTGGACCGCCGGCAAGATCATGGTGCCGACGTTCGCGCGGGTGGGCATCGACCGGGGCATCATCGGCGGCGACTCGGCCCAGTTGGTGAAGTGGTCCCTCGCTATCGTCGGCGCCGGGCTCCTCGCAGCCGTGTGCACCGGGCTCCGGCGATACCAGGCCTTCGGCATCGCGTGGCGTGCAGAGACCCACCTCCGCCATCAGCTCTTCGCCCACCTTCAGCGGCTCCACTTCTCCTTCCACGACCAGGCCCAGACTGGCCAGCTCATGGCGCGGGCCGCCACCGACATCCAGCAGATGCAGCACATGTTCGTGATGATCCCGATCACGATCTCGAACTTCGTGACGCTGATCGCGGTAACCGCGATCCTCTTCATCATGAACGCCGAACTGGCGCTGCTCGCCCTCTGGTCGCTCCCCTTCATCAACATCGCAGCCAAGCGATTCTCGTCGCGGGTACATCCGCTGTCTATCGACCTGCAGGCCGAATTGTCCGAGGTCTCGACGATCGTCGAAGAGACCGTCACCGGCATCCGCGTCGTGAAGGGTTTCGGCGCCGAGCCCGTCCAGGCCAAGGCGATGCGCGACGGGGCTGCCCGAGTGCTCGACCGGTCGCTCTCCCTCGCCCGGGTCCGCGCCAACTTCAACCCGATCCTCGACTTCCTGCCCTATCTGGGTCTCGTCGCGGTGCTGTGGTTCGGCGGCAACAAGGTGCTCAGCGGCGAGCTGTCGATCGGTGCGATGACCGCGTTCATGACCTACGTGATCATGATGATCGGGCCACTGCGTATGACCGGGATGCTCGTTGCCCAGTTCCAACGGGCGAAGGCGTCCGCCGAGCGGGTCGACGAGATCCTCTGCACCGCTCCGGAGGTGGTGAACCGGCCCCATCCCAAGCATCTGCCGACCGTCGCTCCGCTCCACCAACAGGGAGCCCTCGGCGAGGTGGCATTTCACGATGTCACCTTCACTTACGTCAACGGTCCCACCGTGTTGACGAACCTCGACCTCGAGCTCCGTGCCGGCGAGGCGGTCGCTCTCGTGGGGCCGACCGGGTCAGGCAAGACCACCATCGCCCGGTTGATCCCTCGCTTCTACGACGTCGACGCAGGTCGCGTCACCATCGACGGCGTCGACGTCCGCGATGTCGATCTTCGGGACCTACGGCAGAACGTCGGCATCGTCTTCGAGGACACCTTCCTCTTCAGCGACACCATCCGCAACAACATCGCGTTCGCCGACCCTCACGCCCCCGACGAGGCGGTCGAGCGCGCCGCCCGTCTCGCCGGTGCCCACGACTTCATCAAGCGGATGCCCGACAGGTACAACACGATCATCGGCGAGCGCGGCTTCTCCCTCTCGGGCGGCCAGCGTCAGCGGGTCGCGCTGGCTCGGGCCATCCTGGCCGATCCCCGGATCCTCATACTCGACGACGCGACGTCGTCGGTCGACCCGACCAAGGAGCACGAGATCCGGGACGCGCTCGCGGAGGCGATGCGGGGCCGCACCACGGTCGTGATCGCCCACCGGCCCGCCACCATCGCCCTCGCCGACCGCGTCGTGCTGCTCGACGAGGGACGGGTAGCGGCGGAAGGAACGCACGACGCGCTGCTGGCATCCAACGAGCGGTACCGCGAGGTGCTCGCTCAAGCCGAGGTGCTCGCCGCGCTCGGCGGTGACGAGGAAGGGGTGACCGCCTGATGGGGCGCGGCGGAGGGTGGATGAGTGGAGTAGCAGTCGAGGAAGACGAGAAGCTCGACGTCGACCAAGCCAAGTGGGTGCTGCGGCGAACGATCCGGATGCTCGCCCCCTACCGAGCCCAGGTGATCGTCGCCGCGCTGGTGATGATCGGTTCCACCGGCGCGTTACTCGCCGGACCTCTCCTCGTGCGCTACGGAATCGACAAGGGGCTCGGCGGGGACCAAGGCGTCGAGTTCGCGGTTGACGGCGCCCTCACGCGTGCCGCCGTCGGCTACCTGGGAGTTGCGCTGGCCGGCCTCGTCCTGATGCGGATGCAGATCCTCCTCGTGACCCAGATCGGGGAGCGTTTCCTGCGAGACCTCCGCGAGCGCGTCTTCAACCACATCCTGTCGATGTCGCAGGGCTTCTTCGACAAGGAGCCGACGGGGAAGCTCGTGTCCCGGATGACCCAGGACATCGAGATCCTCACCGAGTTGGTGCAGCAAGGCCTCGTCCTGTTCATCACGAACGGCCTCCTGTTCGCCCTGTCGGTCATCGTGCTGATCAGCCTGTCGCCGCTGCTGTCTGCGTTCTGCCTAATCGCGGTCCCGGTGGTCGTCGTTGCGAGCATGAAGTTCCGCACGGCGTCGAACAAGGCCTATCTCGACGTGCGCGACAAGATCGGCCAGACGATGTCGACCCTCCAGGAGGGGATCTCCGGCATACGCGTGATCCAGGCGTTCGGCCAGGAGGACTACCAGGAGAAGCGGTTCGGCTCCCATAACCGCGAGCAGCTCGACGCCAACATGTACGCAACCAAGGTCTCGGCGCGCTACTTCCCGGTCATCGAGATGGCCGGCATCGGCACCACCGCCGCCATCGTGGGCTTCGGCGGCATCCTCGTGCATCAGGGCCGGGTCAGCGTCGGAACAGTGGTCGCCTTCGTGCTCTACCTGGCCAACTTGTTCGAACCGATCCAGCAGCTGAGCCAGCTCTTCAACGTGTTGCAGCAGTCCGGCGCCGCCTTGGCGAAGCTATTCGGCGTCCTCGACACCTCCTCACCTGTCAAGGAGCGGCCCGGCGCCGTCGACCTGCCCGGCCAGGGAGCGATCGAAGTCGTCGACGTGGGTTTTTCCTACGACGGCAAGAACAAAGTGCTCGAAGGCGTGAACATCACGATCCCGCACGGCGAACGTCTCGCCCTGGTCGGGCCGACAGGAGCGGGCAAGTCGACCCTTGCCAAGCTCATGGCCCGAATGTACGACCCCACCGAGGGGACCATCTCCTACGCAGGCGTCGACCTGCGGGACGTGACGCTCCGGTCGCTCCGGGAGCGCATCGCCGTCGTGCCGCAGGAGGGCTTCCTCTTCAACGGATCGATCATCGACAACGTGCGGATCGGCCGGGAGGGAGCGAGCGACGAAGAGGTGCGCGAGGCGCTGCGCCTCATCGGCTGCGAGGAACGTTTCGCCCAGCTTCCCAACGGCCTCCATACCGAGGTGCAGGAGCGGGGCTCGCGTCTGTCTGCCGGCGAGAAGCAGCTCGTGTCGCTTGCCCGCGCCGCACTGGCCGCACCCGACGTGCTGGTGCTCGACGAAGCCACCTCGAACCTCGATCCCGGCACCGAGGTCGACGTCGAGAACGCCATGGTCGCGCTCATGGAGGGGCGCACCGTGCTCGTCATCGCCCACCGCTTGAGCACGGCGGAGCGGTCGGACCGGGTCGCAGTCGTTGACGCCGGTGGCCTGGTCGAGCTCGGTACCCACGACGAGCTCGTGGAGAAGGGCGCCCGCTACGCCGCGCTGTACTCGACCTGGATGGGCGGCATGGCGCCCACGCCGGGATCCTGAAGACGGCCGACCTTGAGGCAATAACGAACGGATTCCGTGCGTTATTGCCTCAAGATCGATGTCATACCGGCGTCGTAGGGTCGTCCGTATGGTCGCATCCATCGAAGACGGCCCTGGCATCCGTAGGATGGGCAGGCGGATGAACACCAACCGACGGCCGACGGCCACTTCCACCTTTGGTGTCGGTCGTCGTGAGAGCCACGACGCCCGTGACTTCTATGCCCGCTTCACCGCGCCGGTCCTGTCCACCGACGACACGGTCGTGCCCGCTCCGATCGTCGACGAGCTCTTCTGCGCCGACGCCCGCGACATGGCCAAGGTCGACGACAACACGGTCGCCCTGGTCGTTACCTCGCCGCCCTACTTCGCGGGCAAGGAGTACGAGGCGGTCCTCGGAGAAGGCCACGTTCCCGCGAGCTACGTCGACTACCTCGAGCTTCTCCACGACACTTTCTCCGAGTGCGTGCGCGTGCTCGAGCCGGGGGGGCGGATCGCCGTCAACGTGGCCAACCTCGGTCGCAAGCCCTACCGGTCGTTGTCGGCCGACGTAATCGGCATCCTCCAGGACCGTCTCGGCCTGCTGCTCCGCGGCGAGATCATCTGGCAGAAGGCCCAGGGGGCGGGCGGTTCCTGTGCGTGGGGCTCGTTCCGCAGCCCCGCCAACCCCGTGCTACGCGACCTCACCGAACGGGTGATCGTCGCGAGCAAGGGCCGTTTTGACCGGGCGGTGACGAAGTCGCGGCGCGCTCGGTCCGGACTACCGGCCGAGGCGACCATCACCCGCGACGCCTTCATGGAGGCCACCACCGACGTGTGGGAGATCGGGCCGGAGCGGGCGACGCGAGTCGGCCATCCGGCGCCGTTTCCTGTCGATCTGCCGCAGCGGCTCATCGAGCTCTACACCTACCGGGGTGACGTGGTGCTCGACCCCTTCATGGGCGTGGGAACGACTGCAATCGCGGCACTCCGCACCGACCGGCGCTACATCGGCTACGAGATCGACCGCGACTATCTCGAGGCGTCCGTTGCCCGGGTCGCCGAGGAGCGGGCCCGTCTGGTCGCGTCGGCGAACTCCGACACTCACTCCGACGTTCCCACGTCGGTTCCGGCCGTCAGCGCGGCCATCGGTAGCGGCGCGGGCGCCATCGGCGCGGCGGTCGCCCTGCTGGAGGCGGCCGGTTTCGAAGGGGTGGTGGAGGGCGGCAAAGCGGTAGCGGGCGTGGCGCCCGACGTCATCGCGACCGACGCCGACAACCGTCGGTGGTTCTTCCTGGTCGCCGGAGGCTTCACAACGCCCGCTAGTGGTCTCCGCCGCAGCGAGGTGCTGTGGCGCACCCTCGGCCGGGCGTCCGCCCTCGCCACGAGCGGCGACCCCGTGGTGGTGCTGACCACCGAGTTGCCGGCCCGGGGAAGCGCCGGTGACGTCGCGGTCCGCGCCGTCACCGGTGAGAGCGTCCGAGCGGTCGTTCTGCTCACGGCCCCCGACGCCGACGCCCAACTGCAGCGCGTTCGCGGCGCTGGCGGGTAGCGGGCGCGGTGCCGGCCGCCAAGACCGAGATCACTGAGATCATCACCGGGCTCGCCATGCTCGGCGCCCCCGACCTTGACACGGCCCTCCGGTCGGGGCCTCCATCCGAGCTCCGTAACGTGTCACCCGAGCAGTGGAAGCGCCTTGTCCAGTGGCGGTGCGATGGCGGGTACCGCCAGGAGTTCGCGGCAGCGTGGGCGAACGGCAAGGCATTCCTGGCCGCCCCCGAGGGTCTCCGGCACCGCGCGCCCCTCACCGTCGAGTGGCGCGGACCCCGGAGGGATCCCGCCCACGACGTCGTACCCGCCGATCTGCGCATCGACCACGTCTTTCTCGTCAGCTGCAAGTACCTGTCGAAGATCCTCATCAACGCGTCGCCCGCGTACCTGTTCGACCGGGCCCTCCGAGGTGAGCAGGGCGTCATCGGCCGCGACTGGTATCAGGAGGTCGCGCCCGACAAGTATCAGCGCCTCTACGCCGAGGTCGCCCGGGAGTGCGCGTGGATGGGGCTGCCGTCCTTCGTCACCGACCTCACGCCCGAGCATCGGGCCGGGCTACGGGATGTTCTGACCGGTCCTTGGAGTTCGTCGGCCGGCGCCGCCTACCGTGAGTTGTCGGCTGAGGTGGCCCAGGCGTCGGCCGATCGATGGCGCGCCTCCCTGGCGAACAAGCGGGCACGAGTCGCCATGCTGTGGCGGTTGTTGCGGATGGGCAGCGCGCCGTACTTCGTGCTCGGCGTGGGGGCGACCCGTTCGCTCCGGCTCCGCATCGCCACGCCCTGGGATTGGCGCGAGCGGTTTGATCTCACCCGCTTTGATGTCCAGGGCGAGGCGGCCGGTCAGCCGGTCGTGCGCTGGCGCGCCCTAGTGGCCGACCGGAAGACAGGCGAGTCCCGCGAGGTCAACGGCCACGTCGAGATCCGCTGGAGCCACGGACGCTTCGCCCAGCCGCCCGAGGCCAAGGTGTACCTCGACACCCCCCACCACCTCGTGCCCGGCTATGTCGACCTTGCCCCTCGAAGCTGAGACGCGATGCCGAGAACTCAGGCTCGGTCGAGCTCGGCCTCGATATCGTCGAGGAGAGCGGTGATCTCCTTGCCCTCGAACAGGTTGCGCTCGCGGGTGAGGCGGAGCCACTCTTCGACCTGGCTGACGACCGGATAGGCGCGGAGAGCCCCGTAGAGATCGAGCAGCCGGTCCTGCACGACCTGAGCCCCGAAGTACTCACTGTCCTCGGTCTCTGACCGCCATTCGGTGATCTGGGTGTCGAGCTCGGTGCGAGAGGTGTTCATTACTGGCTCCTTGTGCCCGCCAGGGGACTCCATTAAAACCTCGGCAGGTCGCGGCTTGTTCCAAAGGACGGGAGAAACTTCGGCCCCAGACCGTCATATATCTGTACCACGGGCATGTGACGGGCTTACCACGTCGGTGTGACGGAATGGTGACGCGGGGAAGATTGTTACTATCCACGTAGGAGTAATTCGTCCCTCCTCTCAGGAGCACTGATCCCTGCATGACAGCTACCGCTGATCTCGACCTCGGGAAGTACAAGCTCGGTTGGGTCGACACGATCGACTCGTACGTCTTCAAGCCCGAAAAGGGCCTCTCCGAGAAGGTCGTCCGAGACATCTCATGGTGGAAGGGCGAGCCGGAGTGGATGACCAAGCTCCGCCTTCGGGGCCTGCGCCACTACGAACGCAAGCCGCTGCCCACGTGGGGCGGCCACCTCGGCAACCTCGACTTCCAGGACATCTTCTATTACATCAAGCCCACCGACGCCCAGGTCGACGAGTGGGACGAGTTGCCCGAGCAGATGCGCCAGACCTACCAGAAGCTCGGAATCCCCGAGGCGGAGCAGAAGTACCTGGCCGGGGTCACCGCGCAGTACGAGTCTGAGGTCGTCTACCACCGCAACCGGGAGAACCTGGAGAAGGAGGGGATCCTCTTCTCCGACATGGACACCGCGCTGCGGGAGCACCCCGACATCGTCAAGCGCTTCTTTGGCACCGTGATCCCGCCCGGCGACAACAAGCTCGCCGCCCTCAACACCGCGACGTGGAGCGGCGGGTCCTTCATCTACGTGCCTCCGGGCGTCGAGGTGGAGATGCCACTGCAGGCCTACTTCCGGATCAACTCGGAGAACGCGGGCCAGTTCGAGCGCACGCTGATCGTCGCCGACGAGGGCGCGAAGGTCCACTACATCGAGGGCTGCTCGGCGCCGGTGTACTCGACCGACTCGTTGCACTCTGCGGTTGTGGAGCTCGTGGCGATGCCGGGAGCCCGCATCACCTACACGACGATCCAGAACTGGTCGCCCAACGTCTACAACCTCGTCACCAAGCGTGCCCGGGCGGAGGCGGAGGCCCACGTCGAGTGGATCGACGGCAACATCGGCAGCCAGCTGACGATGAAGTACCCCTCCGTCGTCCTCGCCGGCCCCAAGGCGTCGGGCGAGGTGCTCTCGGTCGCGTATGCCGGTGAGAACCAGCATCAGGACACCGGATCGAAGATGATCCACGCCGCGCCCGAGACGACGAGCCGGATCATCTCCAAGTCGATCTCCAAGGACGGCGGTCGAACCTCTTACCGTGGCCTCGTCGACATCCAGGAGGGCGCGACCGGCTCGAAGTCGTTCGTTCAGTGCGACGCGTTGATCCTCGATGACGACAGCCGGTCCGACACCTACCCGACGACGAACATCGCCGAGCGGGACGCCCGGATCGGTCATGAAGCCACCGTGTCCAAGGTCGGTGACGACCAGCTCTTCTACCTGATGAGCCGCGGCCTATCCGAGCAGCAGGCGATGGGGATGATCGTCAACGGGTTCATCGAGCCGGTCACCCGCACCCTGCCGATGGAGTTCGCCGTCGAGTGGAGCAGGCTGATCGAGCTGCAGATGGAGGGTTCGGTCGGTTAGACCGCGAGAGGAGCTCGGGCGTGCCGATGCGAGAGGAGTGCAAGCACTTCCAGAGCCGGACCTACCGATCCGGCGAAGTGGTGCGGTTCTGCTCCCTCGACTTGGCCCCCGAGGCTCCCTGGCGGTGTCCCGACGACTGTGAGGTCTACACGCCCCGTCTCGCCGACATCGGGTGGAAACGGGGCACGCTCGTGTCGCCGCCGACGCCCCGAGAGCCTCCGAGCCTCGACGAGCATGACGAAGCCGCTGAGCTCCTCGACGCCGCCGAGGATGTCGTCAACGCCATCGGCCCTGACGTGGTCGCCGAGGTGCTCGCCCGCCGCCAGCGCGCCCACCAGCCGTGGTGGCGCCGCCTCTTCCGTCGAACTTGAGGCAATAACGAACGGATTCCGATAGTTATTGCCTCAAGTTTGGAGGGAGGAGGGGCGTGCTGGAGTTCTCGTATCGAATCGTCGACGTTTTTTCCGACCGGCCCCTCGCCGGCAACGCGTTATGTGTTGTGCTCGACCCGGTGCCTGAGCCGGTGATGCTGGCGATCGCACGCGAGGTGAACCTGAGCGAGACGACCTTCCCCGTCGTCACCGGCGAGGACACCTACAACATGAGGATCTTCACGCCGCACCGCGAGCTCCCCTTCGCGGGCCATCCCAGCCTGGGTACCGCGTGGGCGCTCGGACCCAACCGCTGGACCCAGGAGACCGAGGGAGCCACCATCGCGGTCGACGCCAGCGCGGACGGCGCCGTGATGGCCCAGCCCGACCCCACCTGGGCTGAAGTCGCCGGCGAGCCGGTCGCGAGCGCGCTCGGCATCGACACGATCGGTGCCCATGTGGCCGAGGCAGGCGGACTCCGCCACCTCGTGGTGGCAACCGAGGCGGCCGTCGACGGGATCACGCCCGACATGGCGTTGCTCGCAGGCGCGTCCGGGCGCCACCGATGCGCCACCGTCGCCGTCGTCCGCCCGCTGACCTCCAGCGAGCTCCACGTCCGCGTGTTCGCGCCGGGCGCCGGCGTGGCTGAGGATCCGGGCACAGGGAGCGCGGCGGGCCCGGTTGCCCTCCTCGCCCGACGGATCTGGGACACGGATTCCGACGTCACGATCTTCCAGGGTGCCGAGATCGGGCGCCCTTGTCGCATCGAGGTCCACGCCGTCGAGGGAGAGGTGCGGGTCGGAGGCCGCGTGGCGGCATGCGCGGAAGGCAGGTTTACGCTTTGAAGCCGTTAGACTCACCCCTTCGAGGGGCGGATCGTCCGCCCCTGTTTCGCGAGATGCGGAGGAACTGCTGAGCCCCTTCACCGCCGAAGCCGCCGCCGCCCTGCCGGGGCCTGAGTGGCTCGTCGCACGCCGCCGCGGCGCGTTCGAGCGCTTCAGCGCGAGTGCGATGCCGACGGAGTCGGAGGAGGTGTGGCGCTTCACCCCGGTCTCCGACTTCGATCTCGACCGCTACACGCCCGCCACTGCGGCACCCGACGAAGAACGTGACGTACCCGACACGGTCGAGGCGGTGGTGGAGGCCGTAGGCGACCGGGCCGGTCTCCTCGTCACCCACAACGGCTGGCTCCGCCATGTCGCGGTCGACGACGGCCTCGCCGGCAAGGGCGTGCGGGTCGGCGGACTCGACGTGCTTGGCGACGACGCGGCAGAAGTCCTCGCGCAGTCGCCGCCTCCGGTCGACGCGTTCGGCGAACTCGGGGCGGCGTTCCTACCCGACGCGGTCGTCATCGACGTGCCCGACGGCGTGGCAGTCGGCGCGCCCATCGTGGTGCTGCACTGGATATCGGGGGATGGCACTGCCGCGTTCCCGCGAACCGTGGTGCGGGCCGGGAGCCAGAGCGAGGTAACGGTCCTCGACTACTACGCGAGTCCCGACGTCGCCGCCTACGTCGACCCTGTGATCGACATCCGGGCGGGCGATGCCGCCAACGTCCGTTACCTCACTGTGCAGGATCTGGGCCCGCAGGTGTGGCAGACGGGCTACCAGGGCAGCCGAGTCGGGCGGGACGCGACCCTCACCTCGGCTGCGGTTGCGCTCGGCGGCGACTATGCCCGGCTGCGCATTGATGCCCGCCTGCCCGGCAAGGGTGGGCATGCCAACCTCCTCGCCGTCTACTTCGGCGAAGGCACCCAGACCCACGATTTCCGCACCATGCAGGACCACGAGGGGCCACAGACGACGAGCGAGCTCGTCTTCAAAGGAGCGGTGGTCGACCGCGCCCACGGCGTCTACACGGGAATGATTCGCGTGCAGAAGGGTGCGGTGGGCACGATGGCCGCGCAGACCAACCGAAACCTGGTGTTGAGCGATGGCGCCCGCGCCGACTCGATTCCGAACCTCGAGATTCTCGAGAACGACCTCCGAGGGTGCAACCACGCTTCGGCCACCGGCCCGGTCGATGAGGAGCAGCTCTTCTACCTCGAAGCTCGGGGGATACCAACGGCAATCGCCGAGCGCCTGATCGTCCTTGGCTTCTTCGACGACGTTCTCATGCGGATGCCGGTGCCCGGCGTGCGCGACCTGCTGCGCTACGCCGTCGCCCGCAAGCTCGAGGGAGTGCTCGACTGATGGCACACGAGCGTCACCGGCTGTGCGGTCCTGACGACCTTGCGTCGGGCCAGAGCCGGCGGTTCGACATTGGTAGCCACCGAGTCGCGCTCGTCCGCATCGGCGACGACTTCTACGCGATCGGCGACGAGTGCAGTCATGAGGACTACTCACTCGCCGAGGGCGAAGTGTTCGAGGACGAGTGCTCGATCGAGTGCTGGAAGCATGGCAGCACGTTCGACCTGAAGACGGGTGAAGCCGAGTCGCTGCCCGCGACCAAACCGGTGCCGGTCTATTCGGTGCACGTAGAGGGTGGCGACGTGTTCGTGGAGGTCGGCTGATGAGCACCCTTCAGATATCGGGCCTGCGAGCGGTGGTCGCCGGCAAGGAGATCCTTCAGAGCATCGATCTCACTGTGAACAGCGGTGAGGTTCACGCCTTGATGGGGCCGAACGGGTCGGGCAAGAGCACCTTGTCGCACGTGCTAATGGGCAGGCCGGGTTATGAGGCCGCGGGCGGATCGGTCACCCTTGACGGTGTCGAGCTGCTCGGGCTCCCCACGTGGAAGCGGGCTCAGGCGGGCCTCTATCTCACGATGCAGTACCCCACTGAGGTGCCTGGCGTCACCATCGCGGGCGCGTTGGAAGAGGCGTACGCCGCGACCGGCCGCGACCGCACCGAAGTAGCCGGCTTGCTCGCCGCGGAGGCGAACCGGATCGGTTTCGACGAGCGGTTCCTCGATCGCGCCTTGAACGTCGACCTGTCCGGCGGAGAGCGGAAGCGCAACGAGACGATTCAGCTGGCGGTGCTCCGGCCGCGCATCGCCCTGCTCGACGAGCTCGACTCCGGCCTCGACATCGACGCGCTGCGTGCCGTGTCGCGCCGTGTCGAGGAGGCCACGGGCGAAGGGCTCGGCGTGCTTGCGATCACTCACTACGTTCGCCTGCTGCACGAGCTGCACCCCGACCGGGTACACGTTCTCTCCGGTGGCCGCATCGTGCGCAGCGGAGGTCCCGAGCTCGCCGAGGAGCTCGAGCAGACCGGATACGCCGCCTACGGCAGCGAGGAAGTAGGCACTTCCGCCACCTGACCGCCGAACTTGAGGCAATAACGATCGGAAACCGGTCGGTATTGCCTCAAGTTCACGGCGGGGTGGTGGGGGGCTCGGCCGAAGGGGTCTATAGGCAGCGGTCTGAGGTCCTTCGGCCCTGTTCGAGCCCAGGTGGTCGCCGCCCACACTCGACGGAGGCAGCCATCTCGGGAGGGACCATGCAGTTTCGCACTCGTAGCCGCAGTCGACGACAGGCCATCCGTCTCCTCGCAGTCGTGGCCGGTATGTCGCTCTTCGCCGCGGCATGTGGCTCGGGCGATGACGTCAGCACGGGAGGCGACGGCACCACTACCGATCCGGCGCGCGCCGATGCGACGCCGACCCCCGGGGGATCGATCACGTTCGGGCTCGAAGCCGAGACCAACACCTGGCTGCCGGGCGCGACCACTCCGTCTAACTCCGGCGTGCTCGTCCAGCAGGCGCTCTTTGATCCGCTTGGCGCGCTCGATGCGGATGGCATGGTGCAGCCCTATCTCGCCGAGTCGATCACGCCGAACGATGCGCTCACCGAGTGGACGGTGAAGCTCCGGCCGGGAGTGGTCTTCCACGACGGCACCCCCCTTGACTCCGAGGCGATGCGGTACAACTTCGAGGAACTGCTGACCATCGAGTCGGCGAATACCCGGGCGACGCTGCTCGACACCAACAAGGTGGTCGAGTTCCGGGTCGATGACGACCTCACGTTCACCTACGTCCTGGCGGACGGCAACGCCGCCTTCGCTGACGTCCTGACCGGCACGATCGGCATGCCGTTCTCGCCGGCGGCTCACCGGGAGTTCGGTGAGGATGCCGGCTCGAACCCCATCGGCACAGGGCCGTTCCGGTTCGTCGACTGGCGTCGGGACGACCGCCTCGTCGTGCAGCGTTGGGAGCAGTACTGGGGCAAGGATGCTGACGGACAGGCGCTCCCGTACCTCGACGAGATCGTCTTCCGAGCCCTCCCCAATGAGGACACCCGGCTGCAGACGCTGCTGTCGGGTGACATCGACGCCATGCACACACTTCGGCAGAGCATCGTCAACCAACTGCGCGAAGGCGCCGAGCGGGGCACGCTCATGACCTATGAGCACATCGGCAACAACGCCGGTGGCGCGATCCTCAACACCGCCAAGGCGCCGGTCGACGACGTGCGCATCCGGCGAGCGATGGCCTATGCCCTCAACCAGGAGGAGCTCATCGACGTGCTCGGCGGAGCCGGCATATCGCCTGCACAAACCCAGTTCTTCTCCGAGGACAGCCCTTGGCACTCCGAGAAGGTCGCCGACATGTGGCCGACGAACGACCCGGATAAGGCCAAGGAGCTGTTAGGCGACTATGTGAGCGATCCGGCCCGCTCGGACGGGCAGGCAGCCGGCACGCCGGTGACCATCGACTTCAACTGCCCGCCCGACGCGAGCCTCATCGAGCTCTCCCAGGTCTACCAGCACTTCTGGCAGGCGGTGGGCTTCAAGGTGAACCTGAACCAGGTCGAACAGGCCGCCCACATCCAGAATGCTCTCACCGACAACTACACGGTGAACTGCTGGCGCATGGGTGGAACCGGCGACCCTTATTCGACCCTCGCGGTCGCCTTCGGTGACCCCGAGACGCAGGCCCTCAACTTCACCAACTTCAGCGATCCCACGATGACCGAGCAGCTCGACGTGTTGAAGTCGACTGCTGACCTCGACGCCCGCAAGGACGCCGTCGAACAGATCATGATTCGCCTCGCCGAAGAGGTTCCCGTGACCTGGACCGGGTCGACGGCTACGGCGATCGGTGCGAAGCCCGAGGTGCGGAACATCGACGGGTGGAAGTTCCCTGAGGGCAGCGACGGCGACGGCGTGACCCAGGGCGTCACGTTCCTCTCCTGGGTCTGGCTGGAGCAGTAGACCCCGGCCGAACTTGAGGCAATAACGATCGGAAACCGATCGTTATTGCCTCAAGTTCACGGTGGGCTGGTGGTCGTGGTCGACGACGAGGTGGGTACCGGACTCGTCGTGGTGGTGGTCGTCGTCGTTGAGGTCGTGGTGGTGGTGGAGGTTGTTGTCGTCGTAGTCGTGGTTGTCGTTGTCGTCTCTTCCGCCGGTGCCTCGTTCTCGGGCGGGGCCTGCTCGTCGAAGGGGACGGGTGCGTTCTTGCCCCCCACGACATACACCGGTGTCCCTCTCGGCACCTCGTCGTGGAACCACTTCGACGGCGCCATGGGAATGCGCACGCAGCCGTGGGATGCCGGATAAGCCGGTACCGACGGCGAGCCGTGAATGGCGATGCCGCCGTTGAAGTAGAGAGGGTTGTAGAGCTTGCCGAGCCGGCTGACCCGCAGACCGTCGATCTTGCGTGAGACCCGGAACGAGCCCCCGGGCGTCACCGCCACCGCGCAGCGACCGTCGACGCAGTAGCGCTTCTCGTTCCCGGTCGACGAGTTGAAGATGCTGTGCAGGGTGTCGTCCTTGTAGAGCAAGACCACCTGGCGGGGCAGGTCGACCTCAACGCGCAGCGCGCCCCCGCCCGGAACGAGGGGGGCGGGCGGCGAGGCGGCGGCGAGACGCTGCAGGGTCTCGGTTGTTGCCTGGCCGGTTCGCTCCAGACCTTCGACCTTCTGGAACGCCATGACCGCATGGTGGGTGCCGCCGCCATATACACCGTCTATCGGTCCGACGTCGTAGTGGAGCGCGGCGAGGCGCTCCTGCATCGCGGCCACTTCGTCGCCTTCCATGCCACGGGCGAGCCCGTCGACCGGTGGCGGCGGGGGCGCGGTCGTCGTTGTCGGGGGTTCGGTCGTCGGAGGTGGCGCGGTGGCTCGTGCTCGTCGGCGCAGTTGTCGTCGAGACGGGCGCAGTGACCTCGCTCTCGGCTCGCACGCAGGCGCTCGCGAAGACCGCGACGACAGCAACGAGCGCGATGAGGGAGTGGGGAAGTGCCACGCGCCGCATAAGGACCACCAGTATCGTCCGAACTTGAGGCAATAACGTACCGAATTCGTGCGTTATTGCCACAAGTTGGGCGGGAACGGCGCTCGGTCGGCGATCGCCGTGCGGCAAGGGATGGTGCGGTTCGGACGGTTCACGCACAAGGCGGCGATCGTGACGCCGCCCCGCCCCCACGCCGCGACGAAGCGGCCCTCGTCGGGGTCGCCTTCCACGATCCGCATCTCGTCGGTGGCGCGGCAGTGGCCGACGTACTGCAGCTTGGTCCCGAACTGATCAGACCAGAAGTACGGCACAGGTGCGTACGGCTCGGCGCCGTCGCCGTGGAGGAGGGCACGGGCGGCTGCCTCGCCCTGTTCCGTCGCGTTCGTCCAGTGCTCTACCCTCATCCGCTCGGAGAAGCGGGGGTTGTACCAGCGAGCCACGTCGCCGGCCGCGACCACGCCGTGGAGGGTTTCGCCGTCCTCGCCGAGCGCACGGCACCGTTCGTCGCACACAACGCCGTCGTCGAGCGCAACTCCTGATCCGGCGAGCCAGGTGGTATTGGGTGCTACCCCGATGCCGACGACGACCGTGGTGGCCTCGACGGCCGAGCCGTCGCTCAGATGCACTCTGGTGACCCGTCCGGCGCTGTCGGGCTCGAGCCGGTCGACGGTCACTCCCAGACGAAGGTCGACTCCAGCGTCGCGGTGGAGCCGGGCGCACACCGCACCCAGTTCGGGCCCGAGAACCCGTAGGAGCGGAAACTCGAGCGCCTCGACCACGGTCGCTTCCACGCCAAGGTCTCGTGCGCTCGACGCGACCTCCGAGCCGATGAAGCCGGCGCCGACCACCAACACCCTGCCGGCCTCTGCAAATTCATCACGGAGGGCCAGGCAGTCGTCGATCGTGCGCAACACGTGGACACCACGGTTCTCGCTCCATGCCGGCACGGTGCGGGGGGAGGCGCCGGTTGCCACGACGAGGCCATCGAAGGGGATCGATCCGCCCGTCGAGAGGTTGAGCTCGGCCGAGGACAGGCCGATTCCGGTGACACCGGTGACGGCGGTGTCGAGGATGACCTCCACGTCGATGTCCGCGGCGCGCAATCGCGCCTTCTCGGGATCCCACTTGCCGTTCAGGACCTGCTTCGACAGGGGAGGACGGTCATAGGGCGGGAAGTGGGGTTCGGCGCCGATCAGCCGCAGGGTTCGGTCGTAGCCTTCTCGGCGTAGCGTTTCGGCGGCCCGCAGACCGGCGAGTGACGCGCCGACAACCGCGACCGACCGCGGTGCGGCGACCTCAATCCTCCTGGATCGAGATCGCCTGCGTCGGACAAGACCGCACAGCTTCCTCCACCTTGGCGCGGTGCGACGCGTCCGGGGTCTCGTTCAGGATGTACAAATAGCCGTCGTCCCTCACCTCGAAGACGTCCGGCGCGATCCCCTGGCACACCGCGTTGCTCTGGCACAGGTCGAAGTCCACGACAACTCTCATGCCCGCCCACCGTAGTCTCGGCGTCGCGGCCGTGGCGCGGCTCAGGCGGGGCCGGATGCTGCCCACATCGGGACCATCGACCCTGCTCGGCCGGCCAACAGCAGATCGATGCTGGGGTCATGGCTTCCGACGGTCGCATCTTCGAGGTGCTCGACGGCAACGAGGCGGTCGCGCGGATCGGCTACGCGTTGTCAGAGGTGATTGCTATCTATCCGATCACTCCCGCCTCGCCCATGGGCGAACTCGCCGATCTGTGGGCGGCGCGGGACAAGCCGAACCACTTCGGCGACACCCCCCACGTGGTGCAGATGCAGAGCGAGGCCGGTGCCGCGGGCACCCTTCACGGCGCCCTGCAGCGCGGGGCGCTCGCCACGACGTTCACGGCGTCGCAGGGGCTGCTGTTGATGCTGCCCAACATGTTCAAGATCGCGGGAGAGCTGACACCAGCCGTGATCCATGTGGCCGCCCGTTCGGTCGCCACCCACGCGCTCTCCATCTTCGGCGACCACAGCGACGTGATGGCCGTACGCATGAGCGGATTCGCGATGCTGTCGTCCGGGTCGGTACAGGAGGCCCACGACATGGCTCTCGTCGCCCACGCCGCATCACTCGAGGGCCGCGTGCCCTTCCTCCACTTCTTCGACGGCTTTCGCACTTCCCACGAGCTGAACCGGATCGAGCTGCTCGACTCCTCCGACATCACGGCGCTCGTCGACGAGCGTTGGGTGCATGCGCACCGCGCCCGGGGCTTGTCGCCCGACCGACCGGTCATCCGCGGTACTGCCCAGAACCCCGACGTCTTCTTCCAATCCCGGGAAGCAGCTAGCCCCTTCCATGAGCACCTTCCGGGGATCGTGCAGAACGCGATGGATCGCCTGGGCGACCGCACGGGGAGGCAGTACCGCCTCGTCGACTACGTGGGCGCGCCCGACGCCGAACGAGTGATGGTCGTGATGGGCTCGGCGGCCGGAGCGGCCGAGGAAGCGGTGGACGCCCTCGTCCGGGCGGGCGAGCGGGTCGGGTTGTTGAAGGTGAGGCTGTTCCGGCCGTTCCCTTCCCGGGCACTTGCTCTCGCCCTGCCTCCTACGACCAAAACCGTGGCGGTGCTCGACCGAACCAAGGAGCCCGGCGCTCCGGCGGAGCCGCTGTTCCAGGACGTGGCGACGGCCGTCGCGGAAGCGAACGAAGGCGCCCACCGAGTGCCGTACCTCGTGGGCGGGCGGTACGGACTGTCGTCGAAAGAGTTCACGCCGCAGATGGTGAAGGCGGTGTTCGACGAACTGTCACGTCCCGAGCCGCGCCGCCGTCTCACCGTGGGCATCGACGACGATGTGAGCGGAACCGGGCTGCGGGCGGACTCCACCTTCTCGATTCCGCGTCGAGGTTTGCAGGCGTTGCTTTTCGGGCTCGGCAGTGACGGCACCGTGAGCGCCGCCAAGGCTGCGGTCAAGCTCGTGGGAGACCGTGGAGGGGAGTACGTCCAGGGTTACGCGGTCTACGACTCCAAGAAGTCGGGGCAGGTCACCGTCTCACACCTCCGTTTCTCTCCCGATCCCATCCGGTCTACCTACCTGATCGACGAAGCCGATGTCGTTACGTGTCATGCGTTCAACATGTTGGGGCTGCTCGACGTCGGTCGATCGGCACGGCAGGGCGGCAAGCTGCTGCTCGACAGTCCGTTCGGTCCCGACGACGTGTGGGATCAGCTGCCCCGCCGGCTACAGGACCAGATCATTGAGAAGCAACTGTCGGTGTATGTCGTCGACGCGCACCGCATCGCGCGGGAGGCCGGGCTGGGCGAAAAGGTGAACTGGGTTCTGCTGCCGTGCTTCTTCTCGGTCTCGGGTCTGCTGCCGGCCGGGGACGTCATGGCGGAGATCGAATCGGTGATCCGAAGCCAGTACAGCCACCGGTCGCGGGAGATTGTCGACGGAAACATCGCCGCCGCTCGTCGTGGTCTGGACGACTTGGCATGCGCCACCGTCGGCGCTGCTCGTAGCGAGCAGCGAGACGCGTCACTGCTCTCCGGCGAGGGCGTGCCGGTGTTTCTCCGGTCGGTGACGGCGCGTCTGCTCAGCGGCGAAGGAGACTACGTGCCGGTTTCCGCGCTGCCGGTCGATGGCACCTATCCGAGCGGGACGGCGCGGTACGAGAAGCGGGGGATCTCCGCCGAGCTCCCTGCCTGGGATCCCGATCTCTGCATCGACTGCGGCAAGTGCGCGGTTGTCTGCCCGCACGCCGCGATTCGCATGAAGGCGTACGATCCGGCGGACCGGGAAGGCGCACCTGACGGGTTCTTGTCGAAGGCCTTCCGCAGCCGCGATCTGCCGGGCCGCCTGCTGTCGATCCAGGTGGCGCCGGACGACTGCACTGGCTGTGCCATCTGCGTCGACGTGTGTCCCGCCACGAGCAAGATCACTCCGGGCCACCGAGCGCTCGCCATGGTTCCCGCCGCGGGCCGGCGTGACGCCGAGCGGGAGCGATGGGACTTCTTCCTCACGATTCCTGAGATCGATCGAAGCATCGTGCCCCTCGAGACGGTCAAGACGAACCAGCTGCTGCAACCGCTGTTCGAGTTCTCGGGCGCGTGCGCCGGGTGCGGCGAGACGCCGTACCTGAAGCTGCTCAGCCAGCTGTTCGGCGACCGGATCCTCGTCGCCAACGCGACCGGGTGCTCCTCGATCTTCGGCGGGAACCTCCCGACGACCCCATGGTCAACCGACGCGGCCGGTCGAGGGCCGGCTTGGTCGAATTCGTTGTTCGAGGACAATGCGGAGTTCGGTCTGGGAATGAGGCTCGCGCTCAATCAGCAGGAAGCGGAGGCGGCCCGGTTGCTCGACGAACTTGGGCCATCCGTAGGCGTCGAACTGGTTGCCGCCATCAAAAGCTCACCACAGGCGACCGAGAAGGAGATCGCCGAACAGCGCGTCCGGGTTGGTGTCTTGAGACAGCGGCTGGTGGGGCTCAACGGCAGCCCGGCGGCTGCTCGACTTCTCTCGCTGCTCGACACGCTCGTGCGGAAGTCGGTGTGGATCGTCGGTGGCGACGGCTGGGCGTACGACATTGGTTTCGGCGGCCTGGATCACGTGCTCGCGAGCGGCGACGACGTGAACGTGCTCGTGCTCGACACCGAGGTCTACTCGAACACCGGAGGCCAAGCCTCCAAGGCAACGCCCCGTGGCGCGGTCGCCAAGTTTGCGGCCAACGGCAAGGTCACCGCCAAGAAGGACCTGGGTCTGCTCGCCATGGCGTACCCAAACGTCTATGTGGCCAGCATTGCCCTGGGTGCCAACGACCGCCAGGCAAGCAAGGTATTTCTGGAGGCCGAGGCGTGGCCCGGACCCTCTCTGATCATCGCCTACGCCACTTGCATCGAGCATGGCGTCGACATGGCCACCTCGATGAGTCACCAGCGCGACGCCGTGAAGAGTGGCTACTGGCCGTTGTTCCGCCGCCATCCCGGTACCGCGGAGGACGCGCCCGTCCTCCGGCTCGACTCCCACGATCCGTCGCTACCGCTCGACGACTTCGAGCTGGCAGAGGAACGGTTCGCCAAGCTGGCGCGCCGCGACCCGGATGGCGCGGAGAACCTGCGCCGGCTCGGGAGCGCTGACGTCGACGCCCGGTGGTCTCTGTATCGCCGCCTGAGCGAGATCGAACCGAGCCAGCCCACTCCAGCTGCCCCGTGAGGTGATCCTGATGACCATGAGCGTCAAGCCCATCCCGACAAACGATGCGCGGATCGATGACATCCGCACCCGCACCGCGAAGATCGTCAACGAGGACATCCTGCCGAACGAGCACACTCTGGGGGCGCATCGCGCCAACGGCGAGGTCACCGACAAAGCTCGTCGGGGCGCCATAGATCTGCGTGAACAGATCAAGGCCAAAGTGTGGGACGCCGGACTGTGGGCTCCCCATCTCCCCCAGGAGTACGGAGGCATGGGGCTCGACTTCCTCGCCCACGCCTACATGAACGAAGTGCTCGCCTACGCGGTGGGCGCGGCCGCTCTCTTCGGCGTTGTCGCACCGAACTCCGGCAACGAGAAGATCCTCGTGAAGTACGGCACCGAAGAGCAAAAGCAGAAGTGGTTGCTGCCGTTGGTCGAAGGGACACTCGAGTCGGGTTTCTCCATGACCGAGCCCCACAACCCGGGCTCCGACCCGCGGTCACTCGACACGACCGCGACGCGGCAGGGCGACCACTGGGTGATCAACGGGCACAAGTGGTTCACCTCGAACGGGATTGCGGCGGACTTCTTCATCGTCATGTGCCGCGTCGCTGACCCGACCGGCGAGTTCCGCTCAGGCGAGATGGTCCAGATAATCGTGCCGACGTCCACGGCGGGCGTGAACATCGTCCGCGGCATCGGCATCTGGGGACGGCCGACATCGGATCATTGCGAGGTGCTGTACGACAACGTGACGGTGCCGTTGTCGAACACGCTCGGCAAGGTCGGGCAGGGCCACGAGGCGGCCCAGGACCGGCTCGGCGCCGGCCGCATCTACCACTGCATGAACTCCATCGGGCAGATGTGGCGCGCCTTCGACCTCATGCTCGACCGGGCGGAAACCCGGCAGGTGCACGGTGGCCTGCTCAAGGACAAGCAGTTCGTGCAGGGCTTCATCGCTGACAGCTACATCGACATCCAGGCCGCCCGGCTGATGACGATCCACGCAGCCGAGAAGATCGATTCCGGTGACGCGAGCGCGAGGACCGACATCTCGGCCATCAAGGTCTTCGTGCCGGCGGCATACCACCGCGTGGTCGACCGGGCGATTCAGGTCTGGGGTGCCGCCGGCGTGTCCAGCGACCTTCCCTTAGCCGGCATGTACCTCGGCGCTCGAACGTTGCGCCTCGCTGACGGACCGGATGAGGTTCACAAGATCCTCATCGCCAAGAACGTCCTGGCGAGCCGGCGCGCTGGCTAGCTTGCGTCCGGCGGAACGATCACGAGGGGACAGGGAGCGTGGTGGGCGCACTGCATGCTCACCGAACCCAGTAGCAATCCGCTGAACCCACCGTGGCCACGGGTGCCGACGACGAGTAGTTCGGCGCCCGCGGCCGCGTTGATCAGACCTTCCGCGGCCGGCGCCTGGATCGCTTCGCCGGTGACCTCGAGGTCGGTGACGGTCCGCGCTTCAGTGAGACCGTCTTCGAGCGTTTCCTGCGCCAGACGCTCGGTTCCCTCGAACGCGGATTCGGTCAGAGTGAGATAGTCGCCGACGTAGGGGTAGTGCCACGTGTGGACGACATGTAGCGCGTCGCCTCGCTGGCGCGCCTCCTGCATCGCCCATCGCAGTGCCCGGCGGGAACCTTCTGATCCGTCAAAACCCACAACGATGCGGTTCTTGTCCACTTCAGCCTCATCCTTCATGCAGGTTCGCTGTGACCAGTCGGCCACAACGGGCCAAGGGACACCAGGGCCGAAGGACCAGAAACGGCTGCCGACCTCTAACCTCTGGCCCCCATGGAACTGCAACTTCCACAACTGCTGGCAGCAAACTCGGGATACGTCCGTGAGGCGTTTCACCTGTCGCCGCCTACCCCGACTCCGAGCCGCCACCTGGTGGTGCTCACGTGCATGGATGCCCGCCTCGATCTGTTCCGCGCTCTGGGCCTCGAGGTCGGAGACGCCCACATCCTGCGCAATGCAGGTGGGCGCGCGTCCGAGGACGCGATCCGGTCCCTCGTCGTCTCGAGCCGGCTGCTCGCGACTCGGGAGGTGGGAGTGATCCACCACACCAACTGTGGGCTCGAAGGAGTTACCGATGACGAGGTCGCCCAGCGCACCGGTGTTCCCGGGATCAGCTACCTCGCCTTCGACGATGTGGAGAAGAGCGTCCACGACGACGTGGCCACGGTGTGTTCCGCGACCGAGTTGCCAGGCGGCATCACGGTGTGGGGAGCGGTGTATGACGTCGCCACGGGGTCAATCGAAGTGGTCGCCGAGCCCCGGATCAACGCGACTCCGTAGGGAACCGCGGCTGGTTAGCCGAAGCGATCCACCGCTTCGACCTCGGCCGCGAAGCCGTCGAGGTCGGCCACCGTTGGCTTGTGGTCCCACACCTGCACCTCGGAGAGCAGGCTCGCGTAGCGATCCTGCTGATCGGGTCGCACCACGACCCTGATGGGGAGGTCAGGGCGCGCCAGCTCTCGATAGCGGTGGACGATCGCCCGATGCTGGGCTCTGTCGAGATCGAGCTCGAACACGATCCCGTGGGCCTGCTCGAATTTCGGACACCCGGAGCCGCCGAGTAGCGGGCAGATCGCCAGCACTTCTGGGCCGGCACAAGTCACGACGGGGTGGCCGAGGCGTTCCAGGGTTGAACGGTCGAACTCGCCTTCCTCCGGGAGCACATCGAGTAGCACGACACCGTCTCGGTTTCGTGTGGTTGCGCTCATGGCGACTCCTCTTACGATCATCCTCGCCGCTGCGACGCACCCCGGGTTAGGGCCTTTGGTCACGAAGCTCCTTGCCTCGGCAGACCAAAAAAGGGCCCTCCTGCAATGTGACGTTCGGCCCTCGCCGAGCTCGCGGCGAACAGTCACGCTCGTGGCATGGATGTTGTCGACCTGCTCATCCTCACTTCTATGCCAGTGGTCGTCACGATCGTTCTCCTCGGCGTCGTCGTGCTCGCCTGGTGTCGGTTCGCGGAGGCCGAAGGCGCCGAGGATCCCAGCACAGAGGAGACGGAGGCTGCGATCCCGCCGTCGGCTGTCGACGCGGTGGAGCCCGCCCGACTGCGGATCGTCGCCATCTCGCGGGAGGGCGAGGTCCTTCGCGTCGATGGCCTCGTCGATGTTCCCGGTCCCGACCTTCCGGTACCTGTGGGCAGCCTCGTCACGCTCGAGATCGAGGCGCCCAACTCCTTCTGGCTCGATCTCTCGATCGAACGTCTCCTGGAGACCTGGGAGGCTGACAGCCGGGTGATCGACCTCGCGGTGCGAGCGCATCCGTCGGGGCTCGTCGCGTCGCTGCGCAGCCGCACGTCGGTCGTGAACCTGCCCCTCGTCGGCGGAATTCCTCACCGCGCCTGAACTTGAGGCAATAACGATCGGAAACCGATCGTTATTGCCTCAAGTTCGGCGGTGGGGGCGCTGGAAAGAGGGGACTTCGCCCCTAGCCGATCCGGTGCCCGCAGCCGTAGCGTCGCTAGCAGCGAAAGGAGACACGATGCGCGCGATCGAAGCGACTAGGAGGCCCCTCGTCACTGTCGACGGCGGTGCTTCCGTGTCGGCCGCGGCCAGTGTCATGGCGATCCACGGAGTGGGTGCGCTGGTCGTTACCGATGGAGATCAGTCGGTCGGGATTGTCACCGACCGGGACATTGTGATCCGCGCCGTGGCGGGCGGGAAGTGCGACGGGAGAGTCGACGGGGTGATGACGACCGAGCTCGTCACGCTCGCCGCCGACGGCGACGTGCGGGACGCGTACCGTCTGTTCCGCGAGCACGCTTTGCGCCGGTTGCCGCTGGTTCGCGACGGCAAGGCCGTAGGCATGTTGACGGCTGACGACCTGATCATCGACCTGAGCGCCGACCTGGCTGACGTGGCGCGACCGATCACCGGTGAGGTCATCTTCGGCCAGCACGACAGCCTTGTGCCGGCAAGGGTGTGATCGCCGTGCCAGCCCGCGACTTCTACTTGCTCGTGGTCGGCGGCTTCGCCGCCGTCGGCGCGGCTATCGCCGCGACATCGCTCGGCGCCTACGGTGCGGGGCCGTTCGCCTTGGTCGCCCTCGCGTTCGTCGCGGTCGCGCTCCTCGACGCCGCCAGGGCACCGCGAGTGCTGCTTGTCGGGGCCAAGTCGGCTCGGGGCATGAGCGCACTCGAGAACGTGCTCAACGGCGTGGGGTGCGCCCTGACGCGCTGTGAGGGACCGACGGTGAACGACTGCCCCGTCCTGTCGGGAGCCGACTGCCCTTACCGTGACCACCTGGCTTCGGCAGTGGTAGTCGACGATGCCGCGGGCGACGTGGCTCCGTGCGGCGAGGCCCTCGGGATCCGTGAGCTCCGTCTCGCCGGTTCGGTGCTCGCCGACCCGGTCGGCAAGATCGATCTTCTCAAATCGGCCAAGTCGTTCGCGGCCCACTGACCCCGCGCCGTGGTTTCAGGGGTCGGCGGGCGCGTCCTCATCGAGGGCCTGGGTGAGCGTGTTCCACGAGAGGGTGGCGCACTTGATGCGCACCGGGAACTTCACGACTCCCTGGAGCGCTTCGAGGTCACCGAGCTTGACGTCGCTGGTGTCGGGTGCTCCAGGATCGACCTCGGGTTCGCCGTCGGCGTCGAGGCGCTGCTCGTGAACCGACATCAACGACTTGAACGCATGAATGAGCGCTTTCGCCTCTGCCACCGTCTTCCCTTTGATGGCCGCAGACATCATCGACGCTGAGGACTGGCTGATCGAACAACCCTGCCCAGCGACCTTCACGTCGTCGATCCGGTCGTCGTCGATGGTGAGATAGACGACGATCTCGTCGCCGCACAGCGGATTGAAGCCCTCAGCCCGGACGGCGGGCGGTACCGACAGTTCGCCGCGGTTTCGCGGGCTGCGATAGTGATCGAGGATGATCTCGCGATAGAGGTCTTCCAGGCCGGGCACGTTTGGTCTCCTACGGCTTCTTCTAGCGGTCGCTAGAGGGCGAACAACTCGTCAGCGGTGGTCAGGGCGTTGGCCAGGGTGTCGATGTCACTCTCGTCGTTGTAGACGTAGACCGAGGCGCGCGCGGTGGCCGCGACACCAAGAACGCGCATCAACGGCTTCGCGCAGTGGTGCCCGGCTCGCACGCAGACGCCGGACTGATCGAGGACCTGGGACAGATCGTGTGGATGAATGCCTTTGTAGTCGATCGAGAAGACGCCGCCCCGCGCGTCGGCCTCCTTCGGTCCGTGAATGCAGATGCCGTCACCGAAGCGCTCCTTGAGGGTGCGCTGCGCGTAGCGGGTTAGCTCGACCTCGTGCGCCCGTACCTTCTCCATGCCGAGGCCTTCGAGGTAGTCGACGGCGGCACCTAGCCCGATCGCCTCGGCGATCGGTGGTGTGCCCGCCTCGAACTTCCAGGGGATCTCGTTGGCGTCGAACCCGTCGAGGCGCACATCGCGGATCATTTCGCCGCCGCCAAGGAACGGTGGCGTGCGCTCGAGCAGGTCTTCGCGCCCCCAGAGGACGCCGATACCGGTGGGTCCGAGCATCTTGTGGCCGGTGAATCCGAAGAAGTCGGCGCCGAGCGCCTTGACGTCGGTGGGGACGTGGGGCACGTACTGCGCGGCGTCGACCACCATCAACGCGCCCGCGGCGTGGGCGGCATCCGCGATGCGACGTACCGGCGTGATCGTGCCGAGCACATTCGACATCGCGGTGACCGAGACCACCTTGGCGCCGTCGACCTTGGCCTCGAGGTCGTCGAGGTCGAGGTGGCCGTCCGGGGTCAATTCCAGCCACCTCAGCTCGACTCCGAGCTCGGCTTGGAGCATCAGCCACGGAACGATGTTGGCGTGGTGCTCCATGTGGGTGAGGAGCACGGCGTCGCCCCTCCCGAGGTTGGCGCGGCCCCACGCCTGTACCACGAGGTTGAGAGCCTCGGTGACGTTCTTGGTGAAGACGACCTCGCGCGATGTGCTTCCGCCGATGAACCTCGCCACCTTGGTGCGAGCGGCTTCGAACTGTGCGGTCGCTTCCTCGGCGATGGCATAGACGCCGCGATGCACGTTGGCGTGCGTCGTCTCGTAGTAGGTGTCCATGGCGTCGAGCACTGCTTGGGGCTTCTGCGACGACGAGGCCGAGTCGAGGTAGGTGAGGCGCCGCCCGTTGACCTCTCGATCGAAGATCGGGAAGTCCTTCTTTATGGCCGCGGTGTCTAGCGCTGCCACGCGGCGTATCCCTCCTTCTCGAGGCGGTGGGCGATATCCGGTCCACCGCTCTCGACGATGCGGCCGTCGATCAGGATGTGGACGACGTCAGGCTTGAGCTCACTCAGAATGCGCTGGTAGTGCGTGATCAGGAGTACGCCGAGAGACGGACGGGCGTTACGGACTTCCTGCACACCGCGCGCCACGATTCGCAGCGCGTCGATGTCGAGGCCCGAGTCGGTTTCGTCGAGGATCGCCACCTCGGGCTCGAGCATCGCGAGTTGAAGGATTTCGTTCCGCTTCTTCTCGCCTCCCGAGAAGCCCTCGTTCAGGTAGCGGTCACCGAAGCTCGGATCCATGTCGAGCTTCTTCATCCAGTCCATGATGGCCATGCGGGTCTCGAGAATCGAGAGGTCTTCCACGCCTTTGCGGGCCGCGAGCGCCTGGCGTAGGAACTGTACGACCGGCACGCCGGGAATCTCCTCGGGATACTGGAATGCCAGGAAGATCCCCGCCTTGCCCCTGACGTCGGGCGCCCAGTCGGTGATGTCGTCGCCGCGGAAGCGGACCGCGCCGGCCGTAGTGGTGAAGTCGGGATTGCCGAGCAGCGTGTTGGCGAGGGTCGACTTCCCGGAGCCGTTCGGGCCCATGAGGGCGTGCACCTCGCCTTCCTGCACGACCAGGTCTACGCCCTTGAGGATCTCGGTGTCGCCGACCGTGACGTGGAGGTTGTCGATCTCGAACAACGGGCTGCTCACGCCGTCAGTCTATTAGCACTACGTAGATAGTGGAAACCTCGGTGCAGGTATTGTCGGCGGTCGTGCCCGACCCCTGGAATCCTGGCGGTGAAAGCGTGTCACTCGGGCATCCGGGCGGCACGGTCACCCTCGTGGAAGGCGCGGCCTTCTGCATCTCGGGCCGTTCGGGCGATGTCGTCCCGGGCTCGCCCCAAGGCCTCTTCTTCCGCGACCTGCGGCTGTTGTCGCTTTACGAGCTGAAGGTGAACGGGGAGCGACCGGAACCGCTCGCGGCCTCCACACCGGAACCCTTCAGCGCGGTGTTCGTCGGGCGCATCAAGCCTCAGGCCGGTAGCTCGGAGAGTTCGCTCATGGTTTTCCGCCGGCGCTATGTCGGCCGTGGGATGAGGGAAGACATCCAGGTCCGCAACTTCTCCGACGAAGCCGCATTCTGCGCGCTCGAACTCTCCGTCGACGCCGACTTCGCGGACCTGTTCGAGGTGAAGGAGGGGCGCGTCGGAGAGAGTCCCGATCGTGACTGGCACGCCGACAGCAGGGGGTACGACTTCTCGGTGCGCCGGTCGGGCGCGACGCGGGGCGTGCGCGTCTCCTTCGGCGACGAGCCCGGCATCGTCGACCAGGCTGCGGTGTTCGAGGTGATCGTGCCCGCGCGTGGCGAGTGGTCGACGTGCGTACAGGTGGCGCCGGTGGTCGACGGCGACGCGATCGAGCCGCGGTTCCTCTGCGGCCAGCCCGTCGAGAGGTCCGCCCCCGGCCGGCGCCTCGCGCGGTGGCGGCGTCAGACACCTTTGGTCGCTACTGACAACGAGCTGCTGAGCCTCGCCGTGGGCCGCAGCATCGACGACCTCGGTGCCCTGCGGATCTTCGACCCCGAGTTCCCCGAGCGAGCCACGATCGCGGCGGGCGCACCATGGTTCATGACGGTGTTCGGACGCGACTCGCTCCTGACTGCGTGGATGGCGCTGCTGGCTGACCCCGACCTCGCGCTTGGGGTGCTGCAGACCCTCGCCCGGTTCCAGGGGGAGAAGGTCGACCCACGTGATGAGGAGGAGCCCGGCCGGATCCTCCACGAAATGCGCTTCGGCGAAGCCGCGTCTCTCTCCCTTGGCGGCGGTCGCACCTACTACGGAAGTGCCGACGCCACGCCGCTGTTCGTGATGTTGCTCGGCGAGCTGCGCCGCTGGGGTCTCGCTCCCGAGGTGGTCGACCAACTGCTACCCAACGCGGATCGAGCGCTCGCGTGGATCGAGGAATACGGCGACCGCGACGGTGACGGTTATGTGGAGTACAAGCGCGCGACCGATCGTGGCCTTGCGAACCAGGGTTGGAAGGACTCCTGGGATGGCATCCGATTTGCCTCCGGTGAGGTTGCCCAGGCGCCGATCGCTCTGTGCGAGGTGCAGGCCTACACCTACGCGGCCTACACGGCGCGCGTGCACTTTGCCGAGCGGCGCGGTGACACCGCTCTGGCCGAGCGGTACCGGCGCAAGGCAAGCGACCTGCGGGCCGCCTTCAACCGCGACTTCTGGCTCGACGAAAAGGGTTGGTTCGCGGTCGCCCTCGACGCGGACAAACGTCCCGTGGACTCCCTCACCACCAACATCGGCCACTGTCTGTGGACGGGGATCGTCGACGAGGACAAGGCGGCACTGGTCGCTCAGCATCTGATGTCGAGGGAGATGTTCACCGGCTGGGGGATCCGGACTCTCGCCTCGTCGACGGGTGGTTACAACCCGATCAGTTACCACTGCGGCTCGGTGTGGCCGCACGACAACGCCATCGCCGCCGCCGGGTTGATGCGCTATGGGTTCGTGGAGGAGGCCCACAAGGTCATCCTCGGGATGCTCAGCGCCGCCGCCGCCGAGGGCGGCCGGCTGCCGGAGCTGTTCAGCGGCCTTGATCGCGACGAAGTGCCTGAGCTGGTCGGCTACCCGACGTCGTGTTCGCCCCAGGCGTGGGCGGCCGCCGCGCCGCTTCTGTTTCTCCGGACCTTGCTGCGGCTCGATCCCGGCGTCCCCCAAGGAAAGATCTGGCTGGCACCCGCCCTTCCCGCCGAGATCGGGCGGCTTCGCGTCGACCGCATCCCCATGGCCGGGGCGCGTGTGTCGATCGAAGTCGACGGCAGCTCGGTGAAGGTCGAGGGTCTTCCCGGCCACATCGAGGTCGTGGCGTCCCCCCGCCACCCCCACACCCGAACTTGAGGCAACAACGAACGGATTCCGTTCGTTATTGCCTCAAGTTCGAGGGGCGGAGGCGGTCCAGTGGGTGGTGAACGGGTCGGGATCGGGATCGTGAGGTGGCGAGGCGCTGCCGTCCGCCGGTGTCCCGATGTAGACGAAGGCGACGATGGCGTCGCGCGGCCCGAGGCCGAGGGCACCCTTGACTGTCTCGTCATAGGCAGGGTCGCCCGTTCGCCACATCGAGGCGAATCCGAGCGCGGTGCAGGCGAGCAGCAGGTTCTGGGTGGCTGCGGCCGCCGCCAGCTGCTGTTCGACCCACGGGATCTTGGTGTCGTCCCGACGGACGGCACCTACCACGACGACCAGGGGCGCCCGGCCGAGCTTGGTGCGTTCCTTGGTTCGCTGTCCCTCGGTCGGTTCGGTGCCCTCCCGCCGGCACCGCTCCATGTAGGCGTCGAGCAGGACCTGCCCGAACGCGTCCTTGGCGTCACCGCGCAGCACAGCGAATCGCCACGGCCTCAGCTCATCGTGGTCGGGCGCGGTAACCGCCGCCCCGAGGATGCGTCGCAGCTCGGCGTCGGAGGGAGCCGGCTCCACCAGGCGTCCGACCGAGCGACGCACGCGCATCGCCTCGAAGGCGTCCATCGGGGGCGTGCGTGCCTTCAGCGCGGCAGGCGGCGCATCCACCAGACGCGCGGTGCCTGTCCAGGTCGGATGTCGGCCGTGACCTCGAACCCTCGGCCGCGGTAGAAGGCGACGTTGGCTTCGGTGGTCGTCCACAGCGTCGCCGGTGTTCCGGTCGCGTCGCACGCGCTGAGCACAGGATCGAGCACGCTGCTGCCGATGCCCTGGCGCTGACGGTCAGGGTCGGTGCCGAGGAAGTCGAGGTACCAGTGGTCGCCGTCCGGGCGATGCTCTTCGATGGCGCCGAGAGCCTCGCCGATCAATTGGAGGCGGTCACCGAACAACTCACGCATGCGGCCGACCGCGGCCCGGTCGTCGCTCGCCGGGAGTTGGGGTGGATCGGGCGGCGTCCAGATCGCCGCGCCGGCGAGGTCGGGGGTGGTGTGGATCTCGGAAGTGTGGACGAAGACGCTCTCCATCTGGGCCACGAACATGGCCTCGGCCCGCTCGAGGCGGGTCGCGGTCTCAGGCAGCGCGAACGCCATGAACGGATCGCCGAAGAAGGCGCGGGCCAGCACTCGGGCGATCGGCGGTCGATCAGCATCGGTGGCAAGCCTCGTCTTGGGCGGATCACCATCCACGGTCGATCCACTCCTGCAGGTTGGGACGCTCGCGGCCGATGGTGGTGTCGTCACCGTGGCCCGGCATGACGATCGTCTCCGGCGGCAGGGCGGCGAACAGCTTGTCCTCGATGGATCGGATGATCGTGGGGAAGTCGCCGCCCGGGAACTTGGTGGCGCCGGGCCCGCCCGGGAAGAGGGTGTCGCCGCTGAAGAGCACGGGCGTGTCCTCGACTCGAAAACACACCGAACCCGGGGTGTGGCCGGGGGTGTGAATCGCGTGCATCCGCACGCGACCAACCTCGATCACGGCGCCGTCGTCGATAACGAAGTCATACGACGGCAACATCGCGGCGTCGTCAGCGGTCACGCCGACCTCGTATCCGGCGTCGCGCACGGCGGGAACCGCCTGGATGTGATCCCAGTGGCCGTGGGTCTCGAGCACGCGACCGACATTGAGGTCACGACAGAGCTCGAGCAGCTTCTCGTGCTCGTTGGCGGCGTCGATCATGACGGCATCCCCGGTCTCCTTGCAGCGGAGGACGAAGACGTTGTTGTCCATGGGCCCGACGACGACCTTGTGGATCTCGGCTCGGGAATCTTCGAAGTGGGGCAACTTGGCAGCTCCAGAACTTGACCGCACGGTCTAGTTTGAGTGAGGATCGTGCGACACAGTTTTAGCCCGTGAGGCCCTGGGTGGCCATCGTCGCAGGGGGAGGCCCGAGAAAGTGAACTTCGCATTCAGCGAGGAGCAGGAAGAACTCAGGAAGTCCGTACGGAGTTTCCTGGAGAACAAGTCGCCTGAGTCGGAGGTCCGACGGCTCATGGAGACCGAGGAAGGTTATGACAAGGCCGTCTGGGACCAGATGGCCACCCAGCTCGGGCTGCAAGGCCTCGCGATCCCAGAGGAGTACGGGGGCTCGGGCTACAGCTACGTCGAGCAGATCATCGTGCTCGAGGAGATGGGCAGGGCTCTGCTGTGCGCGCCCTACTTCTCCACGGTCGCCCTCGCCGGCAACGCCATCCTCACGGCAGGCGATGACGCCGCCAAGAAGGAGCTCCTCCCCGGCATCGCCGCAGGCGACACCATCGCCACGCTCGCCATCACCGAGGACAACGGGCGTTGGGATCTCGACGGGATCGGCCTCACCGCCACCAAGTCGGGCGACGGTTACACCCTCGACGGGCACAAGAACTTCGTGCTCGACGGTGGAATCGCCAACCTGATCGTCGTCGCCGCCAAGACCGACAAGGGCCTCAGCCTCTTCGCCGTCGAAGGCGACGCCAGCGGGCTTACGCGCAAGAACCTCCAGACGATGGACCAGACCCGCAAGCAGGCCCGCCTCGAGTTCGCGGCCACGCCGGCCCGTCTCATCGGCACGGAGGGCTCCGCCGAGGCCGGGCTCACCAAGACCCTCGATCTGGCCGCGGTCGCCTTGGCGAACGAGCAGGTCGGTGGCGCGCAGATGTGCCTCGAGATGAGCGTCGAGTACGCCAAGGTCCGGGTCCAGTTCGGGCGGCCGATCGGCTCGTTCCAAGCCATCAAGCACAAGTGCGCTGACATGCTGCTCGAGGTCGAGTCGGCGAAGTCCGCCGCGTACTACGCCGGCTGGGCGGCCGCCGACGACAGCGAAGAGCTGCCCACTGTTGCGTCGCTCGCAAAGGCGTACTGCTCGGACGCCTACTTCCACGCCGCCGCCGAGAACATCCAGATCCATGGTGGCATCGGCTTCACCTGGGAGCATCCCGCCCACCTGTACTTCAAGCGGGCCAAGAGCTCTGAGCTGCTCTTCGGTGACCCCACCTACCACCGGGAGCTCCTCGCCCAGCGCATCGGCATCTGAACCGACCGTCGCTGACGGGAACCTGACCGAGGGGGCGCCGGCCGGCGCCCCCTCGGCGCGCCGGGCGTTGCTCGACGCGCTCGCCCACGGCGTGAAGGATCCCGCCCGCTGGTGCGTCCAAGGACGTGATGCAGATGACCGACGACCAACCCGTGGCCCGGCCACGGCGGCGTGAGGCCCGCGACGAACGCCTCCTCGACGCCGCCCGGACGGGCGACCACACCGCGTTCGGCGCCCTCCTGCGCCGGCACGACGAACAGATGCGAG